>NZ_JBFTNJ010000010.1:0-86495 GCF_056397425.1 Arthrobacter sp. 05N33_2 | reverse complement strand
GCCGGATCTTGATATCGGGGTGCATTTTGCTCATGACCCGAGCAAAACCGGTCCGAGTGTCCACGATGTCCTGAGACACACTGTCCACGATGTCTTGAGACAGAAACGTCCATTAAGTCATGAGACTCCACAGTGGCCATTCCGGGATCTTAAGGCCCAAAAGTGATAGCGCAACGGGGGTGCGTGCGGATTAGGAGACCTGGAGGCCGCCGTTGATGTCATAGGTGGCCGCGGTGATGTAACCCGCGTCCGGGCCGAGCAGGAAGGCGATCAGGGCCGCCACTTCCTCGCGGCTGCCGACCCGCCCCATCATGATGCCCTCAGACATCTGCGCCTTGCGTTCCTCGCTCAGGGTGCCGCCCATGATGTCGGTGTCGATGGGGCCTGGGGCGATGGCGTTGACCGTGACCCCGAACTCGCCCACCTCGCGGGCCAGGGCGCGGGTGAATCCGATGATCCCGGCCTTGGAGGCGCTGTAGGCGACCTTTGAGTAGGTGCCGCCGCCCCGCTGTGCCGAAATCGAGGAGATGCTCACGATCCGGCCGAGCTTGCGCTCGATCATGCCTTTGAGCACGCGCTGGGAAACGATGAAGGATCCGCGCATGTTGATGGCGAAGACCTTGTCCCATTCCTCGACCGTGGTGTCCATGAACGGCGTCGGGGAACTGATGCCGGCCAGGTTGGCCAGCGCGACGATCGGGGGCAGCGAGCCCTCGATCTCGGTGATGGCCCGGTCAACCGACGCGGCGTCGGAGACGTCCGCACCGACGCCGATGGCCTTGACCGCACGGTTGGAACCGATTTCGGCGGCAGCGGCGCTGGCGTCCTCGGCATTGATGTCCAGGATTGCGATGGACCAGCCCTCGCTGGCCAGGCGGTCGGCGGCGGCACGGCCGATGCCGCGGGCTGACGCGGCTCCGGTCAGGACCACGGTGCGTTCAGTGGGGAACGGGGTAATTGATGTCATGACGAAGATTCCTTCGGGGGTTTCGGATCAGGATACTTTGGCCGGGTCGACGGCGGCAGCCGCTGCGACCGCGGGGTCAAGGCTGGCGTCGCCTTCGGGGCGCCGGCGGGCGTACAGGTAGGTGGCCACGGCCGTGATGCACAGGCACAGGGACAGGAACAGGAGCCCGCTCTGGTTGCTTCCGGTGGCGTCCTTGAGGAGGCCGACCGCGTACGGGGAGATGAAGCCGCCGAGGTTTCCGAGGGAGTTCACCAGGGCCAGCCCGGAAGCGGCAGCCGCACCGGTCAGTGCCGCGGAGGGCATCGAGAGGAAGGGGGCGATCGCCCCGTAGATCCCCATGGCGGAGAGCGTCAGACCGACCATCGCGAGGAACGGGTTGACCGGGAGCAGGTAGCCGGCGGCCACGAGTCCGACGCCCGCAAGCACCATGCTGACCGAGGCGTGCCAGGCACGCTTGCCGGTCCGGTCCGCGCGCTTGCTCCAGAAGTAGACGAATACTGCGGCCACGGCATAGGGGATGAAGACGATGAAGCCGACCTCTGCCGTGGAGAACTTGCCCAGGGCCGCGACGATGGTGGGCATCCACAGGCCCAGGCCGTAAATCCCGCACACCAGGCCGAAGTACAGGGCGGAGTAGACCAGGGTGCGCTTGTCCTTGAGCCCGGCCATGAAGTTGTGCTTGCCCGACTGGGACTTGGCGGCCAGTTCGGCGTCCATGGTGGCGGTGAGCCAGTTGCGCTCGTCGGCTTCGAGCCATTTGGCGTCCCGCGGACGGTCCGTCATGAGGATGGGTGTCAGCAGGCCGAGGGCGATCGCCGGGATGCCTTCGATGATGTAGAGCCACTGCCAGCCCTGGAGGCCCATGACGCCGTCCATCTGCAGCAGGAGCCCGGACACCGGGGCACCGAGCGCGTTGGATACGGGCTGGGCAAGGATGAAGATGCCCAGCACGGTGACGCGCTGCGCGGCAGGGAACCACAGCGTCAGGTAGAACAGGATCGCCGGGAAGAACCCGGCCTCGGCGGCACCGAGCAGGAACCGGACGATGTAATACGTGGTTTCACCGTTCACCAGGCACATGGCGGTGGCGAAGATGCCCCACGTGATCAGGATGCGGGCCAGCCATTTCCGGGCTCCGAACCGGTACATGCCGGCGTTGCTGGGAACCTCCAGGAGGGCGTAGCCAAGGAAGAAGATGCCGGCGCCCAGACCGTAGGCAGCGGAGTTCAGGCCGATGTCCTCGCTCATGGTGAGTTTGGCGAATCCGACGTTGTTGCGGTCCAGGTAGGCAACGAAGTAGAGCAGGACAATCAGGGGCATGACGCGGCGGCGGACCTTGCGGAGCGTGCGGTCGCCCAGTTCGCCGAGTCCGAAGGACTTGGGGGTTAATGAAGTCATCATCGACCTTCTTAAGTGTTTTCCTGCCCTGCGGCTGTGCCGGGTGAGGAAAGCGGTGGATTGGGGTGGTCATCCTGCCCGCCTGGAAGCGCGTGCTGCAGGATACTTGTTGAGTCAGATGTCAGACATCTGATTCAGGAACTAGCCAAAATCTTAGAATGTGATTCGGATTACGTCAAGAGTCCGGAAGCGGACGTCAGGACTTGGCGCCCCGGACGTAGCGTTCGTAGTCCGCATTGGTCTGGTCCATGTGCTCATCCATTGCCTGCCGCGAGCGCTCGGCGTCGCCGCTGAGAATGCTGTCCAGGACCCGCTGGTGGTAATCGATGGCGTGCTGCTGGATCACCTCGACGGCCGACGTTTCGCGCCGGGTCACGTACAGCAGCTGGCCCAGCTGGGCGAACAGGGCCCGGACAAAGGGGTTGCCGGACGCCTTCAGGACGGCGTCGTGGAAACCAATGTCCGCCTCCACGAAGCGGTCCAGGTCGCCGGAGTCGTGGAAGCGCTTCATGTCCGCGATGCACTCGCGCATGCGCTCGGCCTGCTCCGGGGTATAGCGTTTGGCGGCGAGCGCCGCGGCCCCGGTCTCCACCATGCGGCGCATCTCAATCAGTCCCACCGAGACCTGGTCGGCCGCATTGCCGTGGGAGGCTGCCTTGAAGATCGCGTCCAGGCCGGTCCAGTTGTCCGTGGGATTGACGAACGTTCCCCGGCCGGCCTTCACATAGAGGATGTTTTGCGCCCGGAGGGCTTTGAGGGCCTCACGCACGGTGAGCCGGCTGACGCCGTAGGCCTTGGCGATGTCGGCCTCGGGCGGAATCGGGTTGTGGGGCAGGAGCTTTCCGTCAAGGATTTCGGTCAGCAGGCCGTCGACGAGATCGTCGACCAGTGTCCTGCGGCCCATCCCAGTTCCCACCTTCAGTCTCGTTTCGTGCTGCCATCCACATTACCCATGTCCGGGTGCGCAGCCATGTAGGCGTCGAGCTTGGCAAGCGTCTGTTCCAAATTGACCGGATGGCGGCGCAGGTAGCCGGCCAGCCGGAGAAAGCTCTTTCCACGGACCCGCCGCGCGTCCCATTGCTCGGTCACCAGCGTGCCGGGGGTACCGTCCGGGCCTGTGGCCGGATCCAGCAGGTAGCGCCACACGTGGCCGTAGAAGTGCCGCCACGCGATCCGGTGGCCTTCCTCGAACTCGCAGACCCTGTTCAGGATCTTGTAGTTCACCCGCATGCGCATTTGCATGCCGAACCTGGCGCCGAGGTACAGCCGTCCGGGCCCGCGCGGCTGGGCGCCCTTGACCGTGTCCGAGCCATCGATCACGCTGTGCAGGGCAGGCGTGGCGAGCACCTCGAAGATGGCTTCGGGGGCGGCGGCGATGTACCGGCTACGGGACACGAGATAGCGGGGATTCATCTAGTAATCCTAGTCCGCGATCGTGTTGCAGAATGAGGCATGCAGACTTCCCGCAACCCCCTTCGCGGCCGGCCGCGCATCGGCGTTCCCGTCCGCCTCAGCAGTTCCTCCGATCCCGACCCGCGCGTGGCGGAAGCCAACGCATTGTTCGAGTACATCGTGGGGCTGCTGCGCGAGGGCGGCGGCGAACCGGTGCTGCTCGACGCTTCGGGGCCTGACGACGGCGGCCTCGCCGCGGCGATGGCCTGCCTTGACGGCGTCGTCCTTCCCGGCGGCGGCGACCTCGACCCCGCCCTCTACGGCGAGCTGCGCGGTGACGTCTGCTATGACGTCAGCCCTGCCCAGGACGCGCTGGATCTCGCCGTGGCGCGTCTTGCGATCGACGCCGGGCTGCCTGTGTTCGGCATCTGCCGCGGGCAGCAGCTGCTCAATGTGCTTTACGGCGGGACGCTCGTCCAGGACATGGCGCCGGGGACGGTGGCGCACCGCGAGCCCGCGCCGGTGCACGGGGCCGGCCCGTGGGCCTGGCATGAGGTGGCGGTGCGGGCCGGCTCCAGGGTGGCCGCGCTCTACGGCGGCGGTTCCGGTGCCGTGAACGTGAAGATCGCCTCCGGTCACCATCAGGCCGTGGCCCGGGTGGCCGGAGGGTTGCAGGTGACGGCCGTGGCCGAGGACGGGACCGTCGAGGCGCTGGAGGATCCGGAGCGCTGGGTGGCCTCGGTCCAGTGGCACCCCGAGGCCCTGGAGCTCCCGGCCGGGGAGCGGCTCGCGCCGTTCCGGGCCTTCGTCGAGGCGTGCCGCACCCGGCCCTGAGCCGGACGCCCCGGTCCGTAATCAGCTGCCGACGCTCACCGTCACCTTGACCGGGGCACCGGTGGCCAGCGATTCCTGGGCGGCATCGGCAACCCGGGAGGCCGCGACGGCGTCTTCCGGAGTGCATGGATTCTCCCGGCGGCCAAGGATCAGTTCGACGAACGCCTCCATTTCGGAGCGGTACGCCGTCTCGAACCGCTCGGCAAACGTCAGATGCGGCTTCCCCGCGGGGAAAGCGATCCCCGCTTCGGCGGAGGCCAGCGCCGTCTTGTCGTCCAGGCCCACCATCAGCGAGCCGCGGGAGCCCTGGATTTCCAGCCGGACATCATGGCCCGCCCCGTTGTAGCGGGTCGCCGAAACCGTTCCCACGGTGCCGTCGTCGAACGTCACCAGCGCGAGGGCCGTGTCCACATCGCCGGCCGCACCGATGGCCGGATCCCCGTTGTTGGAGCCCTTGGCGTAGACCTCGACGATTTCGCGGCCTGTGAGCCAGCGCAGGATGTCGAAATCGTGAACCGAGCAGTCACGGAAGAGCCCGCCGGAGCTGGCCAGGAACTCGACCGGGGGCGGCGTCATGTCGCAGGTGACGGCACGCAGGGAATGGATCCAGCCCAGCTCGCCGGCCTGGTAAGCGCGGCGGGCTTCCAGGTAGCCGGCGTCGAACCGGCGCTGATGCCCGATCTGCACCACGCCGTTCCGGTCCCGGATGTAGTCGAGCACCGGCAGGGCGTCGGCCACGTTCAGGGCCACGGGCTTTTCGCAAAACACCGGGATCCCGGCGTCCACGCCGGCCTTGATGAGCTCGGGGTGGGTTCCGGTTCCGGTGGCGATGACCAGGCCGTCCAGCCCCGAGGCCAGCAGCGCCTGGACCGAGGGCAGGAATTCGGCACCGAGACCGCGTGCCACCGTCCGGGCGTGCTCTTCGGCGACGTCGGTGAGGCGTAGGCGGACACGGATCCCTTGTGGGTTCAGGACCTCGTTGAGGGCGGCGATGTTGTTGGCGTGCATGACCCCGATCCGCCCAACGCCGGCGAGTCCAAGGATTACGTCTTTCATACTTCTACTCTCATGTTTGGTGCGGGCACGGTGAACGCCGCACGGAAGGCCTCCAGGGCCGCATAACTGTCGCCACTGGCCCACGCTTCCATGCCCACGGTTCCTTCGTAGCCTGCGTCCGCGAGCGCCCTGGCGACGGCCGCGTAGTTGATTTCCCCGGTTCCGGGTTCGCAACGGCCGGGAACGTCTGCCACCTGGATTTCGCCGAGGTATGGCAGGGCGGTCCGGACGAGCTCGACCAGGTTCCCCTCCCCCATTTGGGCGTGATAGAGATCCAGCATGAGCCTGGCGTTCGGGTGCCCGGCAGCCTGCACGAGCGCCAGGGTGTCCTTGGCCCGTGCCAGCGGGATGCCGGGGTGGTCCCGGATGGTGTTGAGGTTCTCGAGGCAGAACGTCACCCCGTACTGCTCACCGAGCTTCCCGAGCCGTTCCAGGGTCCGGGCGCCGGTGGCCCACATGTGTCCGCTGGAGCGGTAGACAGGCCGGGCCGCGTGGCCGTCGACGAGTTCCGCCGGGTGAACCACCAGCCGGCTGACGCCAAGTTCCAGGGCGGTGGGGATCAGGGACTCGGCGGTCCGCACCACCTCGTCCGCCGTGTCCGGATCCACGAGGCTGCCGGAGCTGTATCCGGTCATGGAGGAGAACACCGCCCCGGTGGCCTTGAGCGCGCCGATGTCCTTGGGCCGCGAGTCCCAGAGTTCGACGTCGAAGCCGGCCTCGTGGAGCCGGCGCACCCGCTCCGTGAACGGCAAGTCCGTAAAGACCATCTCAGCGCACACGGCGAGCCGCATCAGAGGACCACGTTCTCGTTGACGGCCACTGTGTTGACCGTTGCCGGGGTCCCCCGCTTGACGGACTCTATGCAGGCCAGCGCCACGGCCAGTGCGCGCCGGGCGTCGCTGGCTCCCGGAGTGAGAGTGAAGGGCTTCGACTCCGGAGCGGTACCGTCACGCCGGGCGCGCACGGCGTCGGCGAAGTCCGCCAGCTCGTCTGTATAGGCCTGCCGGAAGAGCTCGACGTTCAGCCGTGGGGTGTCGGCGGACATCCCCTCGGCGGTGAACCGGCGGGCGGCGGTTTCGGTGGCGCGGCCGGCCTGGACCATGCCCTTGGAGCCGAAAACCTCGCCGCGGATGTCGTAACCGTACAGTGCGCTGAAGTTCGCCTCGGCGACGGCGATCGCGCCGTTGCTGTAGCGGATGGTCACGACGGCGGTGTCCAGGAACCCCTGGTCCCGCAGTCCCGGCTCCACAAGCGCGTCGGCAACCGCATAGACCTCCACAGGTTCGGCGCCTTCGTTGAACCAGTTCAGGGTGTCGAAGTCGTGGATCAGGGTTTCGAGGAAGATGGTCCACGCGGGGATCCTTGCGGCGTGGCCGATGCTCCCCGTGCCCGGGTCCCGGGTCAGCGAACGAAGCAGTTGCGGCTGCCCCACGATTCCGGCGGCGAGGTCCTTCTTGGCCGCTTGGAAGTCTGCGGCGTACCTGCGGTTGAAGCCGATCTGGAAGTGCACCCCGGCGGCGTCGACGGCGTCAAGGGCCGCGTCGAGCTCCTCGAGCCCCTGACCGGCGGGCTTCTCGCAGAAGACGTGTTTTCCGGCCGCTGCGGCCTGGCCGATCAGGGCGGAATGGAAACGCGCGGGGCTGGCGATGACGACGGCGTCAATCGCCGGGTCGGCCAGGAGATCGGCAGCGTCGGCGGTCACCTTCGCGGTGCCCAGGGCGCCAGCCAGCGCCCCGGCAGATTCCAGGTTCGGATCCGCGATGGCGGCAAGGACGGCGCCGGGGACCCGGCGGGCAATGCTCTCGGCGTGGAAGGCGCCCATCCAGCCCGAGCCGATAAGTCCGATCCGCACGGGCAGTACGGCGTCGGAGGCGTTGCGGTTGAGATAAGCCAAAGGCTTGTCCTTTCAGGAGTTGGGGCGGCCGTTACCCGTAGGTCTTGCCGGTGGTCTGGGACACGTCGGCGACTTCGCCCTGGACTTCCTTGACGACGTCGCTGTGGCCGCCGAGTTGTTCGAGTTCGTGGGCGAGTTCGGCGAGTTCTGCGCCGCCGGCCATCTGGGCGGTGAGCTCGTCCAAGGTGATGTCCTTCTTGTCGTAATAGCCGATCGATTTTCCCCGTTTGAGCAGCAGGAACCGGTCCCCGACAGGGAAGGCGTGGTGCGGGTTGTGGGTGATGAAGATGACGCCGAGGCCGCGGTCGCGGGCCTGCAGGATGTAGCGGAGCACCACGCCGGACTGCTTCACGCCCAGTGCTGCGGTGGGCTCGTCCAGGATCAGGACCTTCGCGCCGAAGTACACGGCCCGGGCGATCGCGACACACTGGCGTTCACCGCCGGAGAGCTGGCCGATGGGCTGCTCGACGTCGCGCAGGTCGATGCCCATGGCGGCGAGTTCCTTGAGCGTGATGTCCTTCATCTTTTCGACGTCCATGCTCTTGAACGGGCCGAAGCCGCTCGTCAGTTCCGAGCCGAGGAAGAAGTTCCGCCAGATCGGCATCAAAGGCACCACGGCGAGGTCCTGGTAGACCGTGGCGATCCCGACGTCCAGGGCGTCCCGGGGGGAGCTGAACTTCCGCTCCTCCCCCATGATCTTCAGGACCCCGGCGTCGTGCTGGTGCAGGCCGGCGATGATCTTGATCAGCGTGGACTTGCCCGCACCGTTGTCGCCCAGCACGCAGGTGACGCGGCCGTTGTCCACCGCCATGGTGACCTCGGAGAGGGCGATGATGTTCCCGTAGTGCTTCCCGACCCCGTCGAGGGAGAGCAGGTGCACCGGGGTGTGGGTGAGGGGATCGTTTTCGTTCTGCAGCAGGGTCTGCTGGTCGATCTCTTTGGCATTCATGGTTCCGGGGCCCTTCTACTTCAGTTCCGCGCGGCGCTTGACGATGAGGTTGACGATGGTGGCCAGCAGCAGCATCAGGCCCAGGAAGAACTTGAACCAGTCCGGGTTCCACTGCGCGTAGACGATGCCCTTGTTGGCCATGCCGAAGATGAACGCGCCGATCGCGCCGCCGATCGCCGAGCCGTACCCGCCGGTGAGCAGGCAGCCGCCGATCACCGCGGCGATGATGTAGAGGAACTCGTTGCCCACGCCCTCACCGGACTGCACGGTGTCGAAGGCGAAGAGGTTGTGCATGCCCAGAATCCAGGCGCAGAACCCCACGGCCATGAACAAACCGATCTTGGTGGCCTTGACCGGCACGCCCACGGCGCGGGCCGCGTTCGCGTCCCCGCCCACGGCGAAGATCCAGTTCCCCACCCGGGTCCGCATCAGCACCCAGGTCGCGACCGCGACGAGCGCGAACCAGTAGAACACGGTGATCTTGATGTCGACGCCGCCGACGCTCACCGAGGAGGCGAACACCGCCCGGGCCGATGCGAAACCGTCCATGGTCGAGATCGAGGGCGAAGACACCGAGCCGCCGATCAGCCGGGTCAGGCCCAGGTTCAGGCCGGTCAGCATCAGGAACGTCGCCAGGGTGACGATGAAGGACGGCAGCTTGGTCTTGATCAGAATCCAGCCGTTGATGAACCCGACGGACAGGGAGACCACCAGGGCCAGCCCGACGCCGACCCAGACGTTCGTGGTGAAGTACCAGCTGAACAGCGACGCCGTCAGCGCCGAGGTGATCACGGCGACGCCGGTGGAGAGGTCGAACTCCCCGCCGATCATCAGCAAGGACACCCCCACCGCCATGATCCCGATCGTGGAGGACCCGTACAGGATGGTCGCCAGGGCACCGGGCTGGGTAAAGGTCGGGGACACCAACGCGAAGAAGATGAAGAGGACGATCGCGCCCACCAGGGCACCGACCTCGGGACGTCCGAGCAGTTTCTGGAACGGACTGCGCTTGGCGACGCGCTCATCGGGCGCCGGCGACTTTGTCTTGGTCTGGGTGATGGTCATGATAAGTCTCCTAGCCGCCGGGCCGGCCTGGGCCGGCCCGGCCAGCGGGCTGTTAGCGGACGCCCTGCTGGGCGAAGGTCAGGACATCGGCCGCATTGGATTTGTCGATGACCGCCGGGCCTGTCAGCACAGGCTGGCCGCCGCCGATCTTGAAGCCGCCGCGCTTGTTCTGCCAGATGGCGTCAACGGCTCCGTAGCCCTGCAGCCACGGCTGCTGGTCCACGGTGAACAGAACTGCACCATCCACGATCTTCTGGGCGAGCTCCGCGTTGAGGTCGAAACTGGCAACCTTGGCAGAGCTGCCGGCGTCAGTGACCGACTTGAGGAGAGTCAGGGTGATGGGGGCGCCGAGGCCGATGATGACGTCGGCGTCCTTGGAAGCCTGAAGCTTGGCAGTCGCGGTGGACTGAACGGAGGTCATATCCTTGCCGTCGACGTAAAGGATCTCCGTTCCGGGAACCTTCGCCTTGACGCCCGCGCACCGTGCTTCAAGTCCCACGTGGCCCTGTTCCTGAATCACGCAGACCGGGTGCTTGTAGCCGTCCGCGGCCAGCTTGGTGCCCACGGCTTGACCGGCGAGCTGCTCGTTGGAACCGAAGTGGGTGAATGCTCCGAGCTGGGAGGAGACCGATTCACCGGCGTTGAGGCTCACAATCGGGATGCCGGCGTCGGAGGCCTTCTTCAGGACGTCCTTGAGGGCTTCGGGCTTGGCGAGCGTGACCGCGATGCCGTCGACCTTCTGGTCAATGGCCTGCTGAATGAGCTGGGCCTGGCGCCCGGCTTCGGGATCGGACGTATAGAGGAGCTCAACGTTGTCCTTCGCCGATGCCTCCTCGGCGCCCTTGCGAACAATATCCCAGAAGGTGTCACCGGCTGCGGCGTGCGTGATAAGGGCGACCTTGATGCGGGAGGTGCTGGCTGCCTGGCCTCCGCCAGCCGCATTGCCTGAGTCTGCGGGCTTGCCGCCGGTGCTCGAACACGCGCTCAGGGCCAGCATGGGTACAACGGCCGCCACGAGGGTCGCCTTCCGCCACGAGAACTTGGTCACGATCAATCTCCTTTGATTCCGGGCCACGCCGGCCGCTTCATCGCGTCGGTCCATGAGCCATCTACAACCGATCATGGTGACTCCAATCACAGTTGTCAATAGTTTGTCCTGACATTAGGATGTTTGGACGTAACGAAGTGTGATCGGAATGTCCCATTCGCGGGGCTTGACGGGCCAGCGCCGACAGCCCGACCCCCGCAAACAAGGCCCGTCACAGCAGCCCTTGGCACCTCTTGGCAGCCCTGCTACTATCAGAAAAAGGCAGTATGTCCTATCAAGCGAACATACACTGACATACGCGGGCAGGCCGGCACGACGACCGCCGCGGAGCACAAGGGAGCATGCCCAGTGGCGAATCAACTGAATCTGCGGATCGACCGCTCTTCCCCGGTGCCGCTGTACCACCAAGTGGTCCAGGGCATCGAGGCAGCGATCCACACCGGGCTGCTGGAACCCGGCAGCAGGCTGGAAAACGAGATCGACCTGGCCGCCCAGCTGAACCTGTCCCGGCCCACGATGAGAAAAGCCATGGACGAGCTGGTCCGCTCGGGCCTCCTGGTCCGCAAGCGCGGCGTCGGCACCCAGGTGGTGTCCAGCCAGGTCCGCCGCCCGCTGGAACTCTCCAGCCTCTACGACGACCTGAGCAACAACGGCAGCAAGCCCACCACCGACGTGCTCAGCTTCTCGCATGAGGAGGCGGACGGCGCGATCCGGACGGCACTGCAGCTTCCGGCCGGCGCCAAGGTCTACCACTTCACCAGGCTCCGGAAAGTGGGCGGCAAGCCGCTGGCCCTGATGGAGAACTGGGTGCGGGACGACATCACCGCTATCGACGAGGCAAGCCTGGGCTCGCAGGGCCTCTACGCCATCCTCCGCAACGGCGGCGTGAACTTCCGGCTTGCCTCACAGCGGATCGGCGCCATGATCGCCAACGACTACCAGGCGCCGCTGCTCGAGACCACCCCCGGCTCCGCCCTGGTGACCATGGAGCGGACCGCGGTGGACGACACCGGACGCATGGTGGAAACCGGCCACCACGTCTACCGGGCGGATTCCTACAGCTTTGAGATGACGCTGGTTCAAAGATAGACGCTCCAACCGCGCACACACGCGCCTGCCTCCGGCGCGACAACGAAAGGGCAGCTTCCATGGCCAACTGGGTCTATCCGCTCGGCACCGCAGCCGAAGGCAAGTGGGACATTTCCATCGGGACGTCCGATTCCGGACTGGAGGTGGACGGCTGGGCGCATACCGGGCTGAAGGTTGCCACGCTCGCTGCCGGCGGCGCCGTCAGCCTGGACGCGGCGGCGGAGGAACGCATCGTGATCCCGCTCAACGGCTCTTTCGTAGCGACCGTCGACGGGCAGGACTATCCCCTGGCCGGCCGGGACAGCGTCTTCAGCGGCCCCAGCGATGTGCTCTACACCGGAGCCGGCAAGGCAGTAACCATCACCTCGGCCGACGGCGGACGCGTGGCAGTCGCCACCGCGCCGGCCAAAGCCTCCTACCCGACCCGCCTCATCACGGCCGCCGAGACGCCGGTGGAACTGCGCGGGGCGGGCAACTGCTCCCGCCAGGTCCACAACTTCGGCACCCCCGCCGCGCTGGAGGCGGACCGCTTCATTGTCTGCGAGGTCCTCACCCCCGCCGGCAACTGGTCCTCCTATCCCCCGCACAAGCACGACGAGGAAAAAGACGGCGAGACCAACCTCGAGGAGATCTACTACTTCGAAACCCGCGTCACGCCAGGGGCGCCGCAGCGGCCCGGCGCCGACGACGCCATCGGCTACCAGCGCGTCTACGCCTCCGACGAGCGGCCCATCGACGTTGCGGCCGAGGTCCGGACCGGCGACGTCGTTCTGGTGCCCTACGGCTGGCACGGACCCGCCATGGCCGCCCCCGGCTACGACATGTATTACCTCAACGTCATGGCCGGCCCTGGCCCGGTCCGCGACTGGCTCATCAGCGATGACCCGCACCACGGCTGGATCCGCCAGACCTGGGAGGGCCAGGACCTGGACCCGCGGCTGCCATTCGGCCGCTAGGCCGTTCGGCTGCTCAGGCGCTGACAGCTAGCCATTGAACGTGGCCGGGTGCGGTCCGGTGCGCCCGTTCCGCTCAAGGGCATTCACGGCCGCCAGTTCGCCCGCGGAAAGCTCAAAGCCGAACACCTCCAGGTTTTCCCGGATCCGGGCCGGCGTCACTGACTTCGGGATGACGATCCTCCCCTGCTGCAGGTGCCAGCGCAGAATGACCTGCGCCGGGGTTCTGCCGTGCCGCGCGGCGATCTCCGTGATGGCCGGATCCGCCAGCAGTGCCCCCTGGGCCAACGGACTCCAGGCCTCCGTCGCAATGCCCTGCGCCGCGTTGAACACCGTCACGGCGTGCTGCTGAAGGGCCGGGTGCAGCTCCACCTGGTTGACGGCCGGCACCGTTCCGCCCAGGTCGATGAGCCGCTGCAGGTGTCCCGGCTCGAAATTGGAGACGCCGATGGCCCTGACCCGGCCGTCGGCAAGGAGTTTCTCAAGGGCCAACCAGGAGTCGGCGTACCGGTCCGATGCCGGCGCCGGCCAGTGGATCAGGTAAAGATCCAGGTAGTCGAGACCCAGCTTGTCCAGGCTCGCGTCGAAGGCAGCAAGGGCCGGTTCGTAGCCGAGGTCGTCGATCCACAGCTTGGAGGTGATGAACAGCTCCTCCCGCGCGATCCCGGATTCCGCGAGCGCGCGGCCGGTTCCGGTCTCGTTTCCATAGATGGCGGCCGTGTCGATGCTCCGGTAACCGGCCGCGAGCGCCGCTGCTACCGCCTCGGTGGTCTCGGCGTCGGGAATCTGAAAGACGCCGAAGCCCAGCTGCGGCATCCGCACCCCGTTGTTGAGGACGATATGGGGCCTTGAGTTCATGGTGTCTCCTGTTGTTGTGGTCGGGCGGTCTGTTGTGTTCGAGCGGTCAGTTGTGGTCGGGCGGTCTGTTGTGGTCGGGCGGTCAGCGGGCAACGGCTGCAGCCTCGGTGACCGGAAGGTCTGTGCTGGTTTCCGCCGCTGCAACGGCGGGCACGGTTGATCCGCCGGTTCCCGGCAGGTCGGCGTCGTGCTTCTTTGCGTGAGCCGCGGCGAACGCCATCACTGCCAGGCCCAACAGGGTGATCCCGGCGCCGGCCCAGATGGGCGAGGTGTAGCCGAGGCCGGCGGTGATGGTGACGCCGCCCAGCCAGGCGCCCAGGGCATTGCCGACGTTGAATGCGCCGATGTTGGCGCCGGAGGCCAGGGTGGGAGCGCTGCTGGCGTATTTCATGACGCGCATCTGCAGTCCCGGAACCGTGGCGAAGCCGAAGCCGCCCAGCAACACCATGGAGGCGATGGTCAACGGCTGGTTGCCGGCGGTCAGGGCGAAGACCACGAGCACCACCACCAGAATGGCGAGCACTACCAGCAGGGTGCGGTCCACATTCTTGTCGGCCGCCTTGCCGCCCACGGTGTTGCCGATGAAGAGCCCGACGCCAAAGAGGATCAGCAGCCAAGGGACCGTGGTGGCGGAGAAGCCGGTGACCTCGGTGAGGGTGAAGGCGATGTAGGTGAAGGCGCCGAACATGCCGCCGTACCCAAGGATGGTGACGAGGATGGAGAGCCAGACCTGTCCGGACCGGAAGGCACGGAGCTCGCCGCGCAGACCGCCAGCGGCAGAATCAGAGGCAGAACCAGAGGCTGAATCTCCCGAACCTGTTCTGGGCACCAGGGCGAGGATGCCGGCCAGGGCGAGGACACCGATCACGGTGATCGCCCAGAACGTGGAGCGCCAGCCCGCGGCCTGGCCCAGCATGGTGCCGAACGGGACACCGAGCACATTCGCAGCCGTCAGGCCGGTGAACATGATCGCGATCGCACCCGCCTTCTTAGTGGGCGCCACCATGCTCGCGGCCACGACGGCGCCGATGCCGAAGAACGCGCCATGTGCGAGGGCGGCAATGATGCGGCCGATCATCATTACCGAGTAATCCGGCGCGAGCGCCGAGACGAGGTTGCCGGCGATGAAGAGCACCATCAGTACCGCCAGCACGGGCTTGCGTTCGAAGCGCGTCACGGCCGCGGTGAGGCCAAGCGCCCCGACCACGACGGCGAGCGCGTAGCCGGAGATGAGCCAGCCCGCGGTCGCCTCGGTGACGTGGAAGTCTGCGGCCACTTGCGGCAGCAGGCCCATGATGACGAACTCGGTGAGTCCGATGCCGAACCCGCCGAGGGCGAGGGCTATCAGGCCAACAGGCATGGAGGTGCTCCTTACAAAGCTGTACGGGATGGGGTATGGCGCGTAAGCTAGTAGTTGCAGACGCGTTATTTATTCTTGCACAAGCAGATACAGCGCGCAAGCAACTATTATTTGATGTGCCCGTCACCACCCCGCCGGGCACGCGAGTTGAAGGGAAACACGTGATGGGCATCAAGGACGACGCCGTCGAGGTCCGGGCGCAAGGCTGGCGGACCCTGGCGGCCCTGCACGGGCTGATCGAGGCCGAGCTGGAGCGGTCCTTGCAGGCCGAGGCGCAGCTCTCGGTCGTGGAGTACACCGTGCTGGACGCGCTGAGCCGGCAGGACGGCTGGCACATGCGGATGCAGCAGCTGGCCCGTGCCACGGCGTTGAGCGCGAGTGCCACCACGCGCCTGGTCAACCGGCTCGAGGACCGCGGGCTGCTGACCCGGATCCTGTGTGCGGATGACCGCCGCGGAATTTACACCGAGCTCACCCCCAGCGGCATCGCCCTGCTCGAGCAGAGCCGGCCGGTCCACGACGCCACGCTGGAGCGGGCGCTGGCCGAGGCCCAGGAGGTCCCCGAACTGGCGCCGCTGGTCGACGCCCTCCCCCGGCTGCACGCGGCCTAGCGCGGCAACCGCCTCGCGCGAGTACGCAGAAAGTACGCAGAAAGCCCCGCCGGGGACGAATCCCGGGCGGGGCTTGTGCGTGCAGGGCTTTCTTGACTGCGGCTAGACGGTGACCGGTTCCCTGGCGGCCGCCTGTTTGAAGAAGTGTTCCAGGTCCTCCAGGCTCTTGTCCTTGGTCTCCGGAATGTACTTCGCGGCAAAGGCGATGGCCCCGACGCCGAGCACAGCGAAGACGAAGAAGGTGCTGGACAGTCCGATCGCGGCGAGGAGCTGCGGGAAGCCGAAGCCAACCAGGAAGTTCACGATCCACAGCACGAAGGCCGAGGCGCCCATGCCCAGGCCGCGGATCTTCAGCGGGAAGATCTCTGAGAGCATCAGCCAGGTGACCGGTGAGATTGCACCTTGCTGGAAGGCCAGGAATGTCACGGTCAGGGCCAGGATAACGAAGCCCCGGGCGGGGCCCTCGGGGAGGATGAGAGAGAAGACGCCGATCAGGAACAGCGCCGTCGTGGTGCCGAGCTGGCCAGTGATGAGCATCCTCCGCCGTCCCACTTTGCCCAGCAGCCAGATGCCCAGAAACGTGGCGAGAACGGAGATGACCCCGTTGGCGATGTTGGCCGTGAGGGCCGCTTCGCGGCCGAATCCGGACTCGGCGAGGATCTGCGTGCCGTAGTACATGATCGAGTTGACGCCCGTGATCTGCTGGATGACCGCGAGCCCGATCCCCACCACGAAGATGTGCCGGAGCCACGGAACACTGAGGTCCTTCCAGGAGCCCATCTTGGCCTTGTAGTCCTCCACGGCCATGGCCTTGACTTCTTCAAATTCAGCCCTGGCCTCGGACTGGGAGCGGATCCGCTGCAGCACACTGAGGGTTTCGCCGAAGCTGCCCATCGATGCCAGCCAGCGCGGGCTTTCGGGCATGAAGTTCATGCCGACCCAGAGCGCGACCGCCGGCAGGGTTGCGATGACCAGCATCCAGCGCCAGATCCCGCCGGCCTCGCCGAAGCTGTTGCCGAGGTAGGCGTTGAACATGAAGGCCAGCAGCTGGCCCGTGACGATCATCAGCTCGTTTTGGGTGACAATTCGTCCGCGCCGGGCACTCGGTGAGACCTCGGCCAGGTACACCGGCACCGTCACCGAAGCCCCGCCCACGGCCAGGCCGAGGATCAGGCGTGCCAGGATCATCACCTCCGTGTTCGGCGCGAAGGTACACGCAAGGGTGCCGGCGAGGAACACCACGGCCAGCACCATGATCATTTTGCGCCGGCCGTGGCGGTCCGCCAGGCGCCCGCCGAAGAGGGCGCCAAAGGCCGCCCCGAACAGCAGCGAGGAGGTCACGAGCCCTTCGGTCAGTGGCGTGAGGCCCAGGTCCACCTGCATGTACGGCAAAGCGCCGTTGATCACGCCGGTGTCGTAGCCGAAGAGCAGTCCGCCGAAAGTGGAGACGATCGTCGCGGTCCGGAGGGCCCGTTTGTGGTTGACGGGCCGTGTCACCTCGGCGACGGGCGCCGTCATAGGCTCGCCTTCGCGACGCGCTGTTTCATGGTCTCCAGCTGGTACCGGGAGACGTCCGCGGCGTTGTCGTCCTCGGCGAAGACGCTGGAGACCATCACCGTATCTTCACGGTCCAGGAAGCCGATCTCCTGCAGGCCGCCGAAGAACTCGTCCCAGTTGACGTCGCCGTCGCCGATTTTCAGGTGCTGGTGCACGCGGACGGGGTTGCCGGGCGGGTTGGTGATGTAGCGCAGGCCGTGTGAGGCGTGGTGGTCCATCGTGTCGGCCACGTGGACCAGGCGCAGCTTGTCGCCCGCGGCCCGCATGATCTCCAGCGGTGCGTTCTTCATGTGGAAGCTGTGCGAGGCCACGTAGACCAGGCCAACATTCTTCGAGTTCAGCCCGCGGATCACGCGGATCGCGGCCAGGCCCTCCTCGACGAAGTCGTCCGGGTGCGGATCGATCAGCAGGTCGATCCCCTCCCGCTCGATGATGGGGAGCAGCTCCTCCATGGAGCGGTAGAAGGCCCGCTCGGATTCTTCGGCCTTCTCCGGCCGGCCGCTGAATTCGGTGTTCATGGTGCCAACGCCCAGGTCCACGGTGATCTGGATGGCGCGTTTCCAGTAGCGGACGGCCGCCTCGCGTGCGTCCTCGTCCGGGCCGGACCAGCGCAGCACGGGCAGCACCGACGCGATTTCGATTCCCGCGTCCTTGCAGGCCGCCTTCAGCTTGCCCACGAGCTCGTCGTCGGCCTTCGGGTGGTTGAAGAAGGGGATGAAATCGGCGTGCGGGGTCATCTGCATGTACTTGTAGCCGAGGTCGGCCACCACGCGCGGGAACTCGAGGAGTCCGTGGCTGTGGTGGAACGGCGTGGGATCTAGGGCGATTTTCACGGTGAACACTCCATTGTGGATCTGGCGGGCGTGCGGCCGGCCGGCACGTTCTTTGCAGTAGAAGGCGCCGGCCGGCGGGGTTTTAGCGGTACAGGGCGGGCTTGGCGTTGAGCTTCACGGCGACCTTTTCGCCGTTCTTCTGCGCCTCGACGCCGGCCTCGCAGCAGGCGGCCGTGGCGTAGCCGTCCCAGGCGGTGGGGCCGCCGATCTCATCGCGCAGGGCGGCGTCCACCCAGGACTGGATTTCGACGTCGTACGCCGCCCCGAAGCGTTCCTCGAAGCCGGGGGTGACGTGGCCGCCCCAGCGGCCGTTGCTGCGGGTGTACGGGCCTTTGTCGCCGCCGATGCTGACGATGCCGTCTTCGAAGGAGGCCTGGGTGGCCACCTCGTAGCCGAACTTCGCGTTGACGTAGATCTCGACGTCGGCCAGGACACCGGACTCGGTCTCGATCAGGACGTGCTGCGGGTCGTGCTGACCGGCCGGGGCGTTCCGTGTGGCCTTGCCGAGGCGGACCTGGACCGAGGTGATTTCCTCGCCGGTGAAGTAGCGGATGGCGTCGAATTCGTGGACCACGGAGTCGTTGATCAGCATCTCGTTGGTGAAGCCCGCCGGGGTGGTGGGGTTCCGGTGCTGGTGGTGCAGCATGAGCAGCTCACCGAGTTCGGAGTCGCGGATGATTTTGCCGAGGGCGGCGTATTCGGCGTCGAAGCGGCGCATGAAGCCGACCTGGATGCGCTTGTGGCCCAGCTCCCGCTCGGCTTCGACAATCTTCCAGGAGGATTCGGCATCCGGGGTGAGCGGCTTCTCGCAGAGGATCGGGATGTCCTTGGCGATCGCCTTGAGCAGGATGTCCTCGTGCAGGAAGCCGGGGGTGGCGATCAGGACGGCGTTGACGTCGCCGTTGTTGAGGGCCTCCTCGGCGTCGGCGAGGGCGACGGCGCCGGGGATGCCTTCGATGGCGGCCTGGGCACGGGCGAGGTCGACGTCGACGACGGCGGCAACTTCGGCGCCGTGGATGCGGGTGTTGAGCCGCTGGATGTGGTCTGCGCCCATACGGCCGGCGCCGATGACAGCTACGCGGAGGGTCTTGGTCATGATCTTGTCCTCAGTTCTAGTTGACGGCGGTGCGGGAGCCGCAGGAGAGCAGGTAGTTCCGGGTGCGCTTGGCGATCGGCATCGGGACGTCGAAGGCCACGGGATACATGTCCTGTTCCACAATGCCAAAGATCGGCCGGTTGAGCGCCTCCACGGCTTCGATGACGGCGCGCAGGTCCGGCAGCCCGTTCGGCGGCTCGGTCATCACGCCGGCCAGGTTGGCGGCGGCCCACGTCATGTTTTCCTCGTTGACCTTTTTGAGGATGTCCGGGTTGATCTGCTTGAGGTGCAGGTAGCCGATCCGGTCCGGATAGTTCTTGATCAGGTCGAGGCTGGAGGCCCCGCAGTATTCGGCGTGGCCGGTATCCAGGCAGAGGTTGAGGTACTTCGGGTCCGTGGCCGCGAGCAGGGTTTCGATGTCCTCCTGCGCGCCGACGTGGGAGTCGGCGTGCGAGTGGAACTGCTGCTTCAGGCCGAAATCCTCCAAGAGGGTCTTGCCCATGCGGTTGTGGCCGGAGAACAGGTCGCTCCACGCCTTCTCGGTGAGCGTGCCGCTCTCGACGGGCTCGCCGGTGACGTCGTCGCGCCACATCGCGGGAATGACCACGATGTGTTCGCCTCCCATGGCTGCCGTGAGTTCGGCGACCTTGCGGGCCGGCTCCCAGGCTTCGTCGTACTGATGGGCCCCGCGGTGGAATGCGGTGAACACGGTGCCGGCTGAGATCTTGAGGTCGCGCTGCTTGAGCTCTTCGGCGAGACGGGCCGGATCGGTGGGGAGGTAGCCATAGGGGCCAAGTTCGATCCACTTGTAGCCGGATTCGGCGACCTCGTCGAGGAAGCGTTCCCACGGGGTCTGCTGGGGGTCATCCGGGAACCAGACGCCCCAGGAGTCCGGCGCGGTGCCGATGATCAGCTTGTTCTCTGTCATTTCCATTCCTTCTCATCGAGTGCTCCGCAGGTGCCGTTTTGGACGCTCAAAACGGGGGTTGCGGAGCAGTCGATCGTGGTTAGTCGAGGCGTCAGTTGGACGGGAAGTTGTAGGAGGCGCCGGAGGCGTGCGTCGGTTCGGGCCAGCGCGAGGTGACCACCTTGCCGCGGGTGTAGAAGGAGACGCCTTCGGGGCCGTAGATGTGCTTGTCGCCGAACAGCGAGGCCTTCCAGCCGCCGAAGGAGTGGTACGCCACCGGCACGGGCAGCGGCACGTTGATGCCGATCATGCCCACGGTGACGGAGCGCTGGAACTTCCGGGCCGCGGCGCCGGAAGAGGTGAAGATCGCGGTGCCGTTGCCGTAGGGGTTGGAGTTGATCAGGGCGATGCCGGCGTCGAGGTCCTCCACCCGGACCACGACCAGGACGGGGCCGAAGATTTCCTCGGTGTAGGCGGTCATCCCGGCCGTGACGTGGTCCAGGACGGTCGGGCCGACCCAGAACCCGTCTTCGTGGCCGGGGACCACGAGGTCGCGGCCGTCCACCACCATCGCGGCGCCGGCGGTTTCGGCTTCGGTGACGATCTTCACGATGCGTTCCTTGGACGCCGGCGTGATGACCGGGCCCATTTCGGCGTCGGGCACGGTGCCGTTGTTGACCTTGACGGCCAGGGCGCGCTCCTCGACCTTCTTGACCAGCAGGTCGGCGGCTTCGCCGACGGCGACGGCGACCGAGATGGCCATGCAACGTTCCCCGGCGGAGCCGAAGGCGGCGGCGGCCAGGTGGTCGGCAGCGTTGTCGAGGTCGGCGTCGGGCAGGATGATCGCGTGGTTCTTCGCCCCGCCCAGGGCCTGGACGCGCTTGCCGTGGGCGGTGGCGGTCTCGTGGACGTACTTCGCGATCGGGGTGGAACCGACGAAGGAGATGCCGTCCACGTCCGGGTGGGTCAGGAGGCCGTCGACCGTTTCCTTGTCGCCGTGCAGGACCTGGAAGACGCCGTCGGGCAGCCCGGCCTGCTTCCACAGCTTGGCGAGCAGCATCGAGGCGGAGGGGTCGCGCTCGGAGGGCTTGAGGATGAAGGCGTTGCCGGTGGCGATCGCCATCGGGGCCATCCACAGCGGGACCATGACCGGGAAGTTGAACGGGGTGATGCCGGCGACGACGCCGAGCGGTTCGCGGAAGGAGAAGACGTCGATGCCGGTGGAGACCTGGTCCGAGTAGTCGCCCTTGAGCAGCTGCGGGATGCCGCAGGCGAACTCGATGACCTCGAGTCCGCGGCCGATCTCGCCCTTGGCGTCGGAGAGGACCTTGCCGTGTTCGGCGGTGATCAGTTCGGCGAGCTCGTCCACGTGGGAGGCGACGAGTTCGCGGAACTTGAACAGCACCGCGGTGCGCTTGGCCAGGGAGATGTCGCCCCAGGAATCGGCGGCAGCGCGGGCGGCGGCGACGGTGGTGTCCAGGTCTTCCCGGTTGGCCAGCCGCAGCTCCGCGGAGACGGCGCCGGTGGCCGGGTTGTAGACGGGCTGGGTGCGGGTGCCCTCACCGGCGGTTTCGGCGCCGTTGATGAAGTGGCTGATGGTGGTGACGGTCGTCGTTGACATAGTGGTGGACTTCCTTGGTCTGTGGCTGTTCGTGGTGATGAGGGGGGGTCAGCCGAGCAGCTTGCGCTGGCGGGCCTTATGGTCGGTGTAGGTCTGGAAGGCCTGCTTCGTGGAGTCGAGCTCGGAGACCTGGGAGACCGGAACGTCCCACCATGACTCGGAGCTGGGGGCATCCAGCAGCGGGTCGGATTCAACGTGGATGACGATCGGGCCGCCGCGTTCGGGGGCTGCTTTGGCGTCCCGGATGGCCTGCTCGAGCTCGGCGATGACCTTCTCCCCCGGTTCGATCCGGATCACCTTCACGCCGAGGCTTTCGGCGTTCAGGGCCAGGTCGACCGGGAGCCGGTCGCCGTCGTCGAAGCTGTGGTGTTCCTCATCCAGCGCCCGGTACTGGGTGCCGAAGCGCTGGGAACCGAGGGACTCGGAAAGCGAACCGATCGAGGCGTAGCCGTGGTTCTGGATCAGGACCACGATCAGCTTGATCCGCTCGGCGACGGCGGTGACGAGTTCGGTGTGCATCATCAGATAGGAGCCGTCCCCCACCATGACGACGACGTCGCGCTGCGTGCCGCCCTTGGCGGCTTCGGCCAGGGCGGCGCGCTTGACCCCGAGGCCGCCCGGGATCTCGTAGCCCATGCAGGAGTAGGCGTATTCGACGTGGTAGCCGAACGGGTCCCGGACGCGCCACATCTTGTGCAGGTCACCGGGGAGTGAGCCGGCGGCGCAGATGACGACGTCCTGGGCGTCCATGGCGCGGTTCGTGGCGCCGATGATCTCGTTCTGCGCCGGCAGCGGCGTGAACCGCGTGTTGAATGCCTCGTCCACGGTGGCGTCCCAGCGCTTCTTCTCGGCCGCGATCCGCTGCTCGAGGTCCGCGCCGATGCGGTAGCCGCCGAGGGCCTGGTTCAGCTTGACCAGGGTCTTGCGGGCGTCGGCCACGATCGGCAGTGAGGTGCCGTGCTTGTAGGCGTCGAGGGCGGCGACGTTGATGTTGAGGAATTTCACGTCCGGGTTCTGGAACGCGGTCCGGGAGGCAGTGGTGAAGTCCTCGTAGCGGGTACCGATCCCAATGATGAGGTCGGCCTCGGCGGCGATGGCGTTGGCCGCCGTCGTGCCGGTGGAGCCGATGGCCCCGAGGGAGAACTTGTGGTCCCAGGGCAGCACGCCGACGCCGGCCTGGGTGTTGCCGACCGGTATGCCGGTCAGCTCGGCGAACTTCGCGAGTTCCTCGTTGGCGTAGGCGTAGAGCACGCCGCCGCCGGCGATGATCAGGGGGCGCTTGGCGGCGCGGATCGCCTCGGCGGCGCGGCGGATGTCCTCGTCGTCGGCGTCCGGGCGGCGGATCCGCCATTCGCGTTCGGCCAGGAATTCCTCGGGCACGTCGAAGGCCTCGGCCTGGACGTCCTGGGGCAGCGAGATGGTGACGGCGCCGGTCTCGGCCGGGTCGGTGAGGACACGGAGTCCGTGGTGGAACGCGGAAAACAGCTGCTCTGGCCGGGAGACGCGGTCAAAAAACTTCGACAGCGGCCGGAATGCGTCATTGACGGTGATGTCGTAGGCGTAGGGCTGTTCGAGCTGTTGCAGCACGGGGTCGGCGGCGCGGGTCGCGAACGTGTCACTCGGCAGCAGCAGGACCGGCAGCCGGTTGGTGGTGGCCAGCGCCGCGCCGGTGAGCAGGTTCGAGGACCCCGGACCGATCGAGGTGCTGATCGCGAAGGTCTGGCGGCGGCGGGTGTGGCGGGCGAAGCCGACCGCCTGGTGGGACTGGGCCTGTTCGTTGCGGCCCTGGTAGTACGGCATGATCGTCGGATCGAGCTGCTGGAACTGCTTGAGGGCCTGGCCGACGCCGGCGACATTGCCGTGGCCGAAGATGCCGAACGTGCCCGGAATCAGGCGTTCCCGGAAGTCCTGGCCGCCGACCGAATCGACGGTGTACTGCTTGGACAGGTATTCAACGACGGCCTGCGCGACCGTCATTCTGCGTGTTCCTGATGCCGTGCTCATTCCCATGGGAAGCTACTCCGATACTTCTTTGGTGCGGGTGGATTCGGTGTGGTGCAGCAGCGAGGCCGCGGTTGCCACGGCGCCGGCGACGTCGCCGTCCTGCGGGTAGAGCAGGGTCCGGCCGACGGTGAGGCCCTGAACGCCGGGCAATGCGAGGGCAGTCTGCCAGCTGGCGAACACCTCGTCCTGACCAGCGTCCGGGTCTCCGCCAAGGAGCACGGTGGGCATCGTGGTGGAGGCCATGACGCGTTCCATCTCGGCCACCACGGGGAGCTTCATCCAGGTGTAGGCGCTGCTCGCGCCAAGGCCTTCGGCGATGGCGACTGACTTGATGACGGCATTGGTGGAGAGGTCGTTGCGGACCTTCCCCTTTTCGCGGACGGAGAGGAACGGTTCCACCATGGCGATCAGCCTGCGTTCGGAGAGGGAGTCGATGGCCCTCGCGGTCGCTTCGAGGGTGGCGACAGTGTCCGGGTCGCCGAGGCAGATGCGGGTCAGCATCTTGCCGCCGTCGGCGCCCAGGGCCTCGAGCGCGGCCGCGGTGTGGCCGGTAAAGCGGTCATCGAATTCGTTCACCAGGCCGGACAGTCCGCCACGGTTCATCGAGCCGAAGAGCAGCTTGCCCTCGAGCGCGCCGAGCAGGAGCAGATCGTCCATGATGTCCGGCGAGGCGAGGACACCGTCCACGTCCGGGTTGGCCAGGGCGATCTGCAGGCGGTCCAAGAGCTGGCGGCGGTCGGCCATGGCCACCGGATCGTTTCCGACGGCGAGCGCGCCGCGGGCCGGGTGGTCGGCGGCGACAATGAAGTTCTGCCGGTGGGCCCTGACACCGGGGTGGCGGCGCCGTGCCTTGGCGGCGCGGGCAATCGCTTCCGGGTCTTCGAGCCGGATAATGCTCAGGTGCTCGTAGCGGCGGGGATCATCGTTCACCCCACGGGTGGCGACGGCTGGGTTTGCACTCAAAGTGCTGCTCCTTCGGTGGCGTAGGTACCCGGCAGCAGCCGGCCGCGTTCGGCGAGCAGGCCGGTGACTTCGTCCGGCGTCGGCATCGCGTCGGCGCAGGACAGGCGGGAGGCGACGAGGGCGCCGGCGGCGTTGGCGAAATCGAGGACCTGGGCCAGGGGCCAGCCGGAGAGCAGGCCGTGGCAGAAGGCCCCGCCGAAGGAGTCGCCGGCACCGAGGCCGTTGACGGTTTCCACGGGCACCGGGGCGGAGACCACACGCTCGGTGCGGGTCTTGGCCATGACCCCTTCAGGGCCCAGCTTCACGACGGCGATTTCGACGCCGGCCGCGAGCAGCCGGTCCGCCTGTTCGTCCGGGGTGCCCTCCCCGACGGCGACGGCGCATTCCTTGTCGTTGCCGATCGCGACGGTGACGTGCGGCAGGATCCTGGCGACCTGTTCCCGGGCTTCCTCCTCGGAGGCCCAGAACATCGGCCGGTAGTCGAGGTCCAGGATGGTGAACTGGCCTTCCTTGAGCCCGGTGCGGGGCCGTGCCTCGTGGGCCGTGAGCTGGGCGGTGCGGCTGGGCTCCTGGCAGAGTCCGGTGACGGTGGACCAGAAGATCCCGGCGTCCCTGATGGCGTCCAGGTCCAGTTCCTCGGCCTTGATCTGCAGGTCTGGTGCCGTGGGGAAGCGTCCATAGAAGTAGAGCGGGAAGTCCTCCGGCGGCTTGATGGCGCAGAACGTGACGGCGGTGGGCCATTCCTTGACCGCCGTGACGAAGGAGTCGTCCACGTTGAATTTGCGCAGTTCGCGGTGCAGGTACTTGCCGAAGGCGTCGTCGCCGGTGCGGGTGATGACGGCGGTGCGGCGGCCATGGCGGGCAGCGGCGACCGCTACGTTGGATGGGGATCCGCCAAGGTACTTTCCGAAGGACGTGACATCCTCCAGATCCACCCCGATGTCGTTCGGGTAGATATCAACACTGATGCGCCCGATCGTGAGCAGTTCGTGGGTCACGGTGATCGTGGACCTTTCTGGTGTGGACTCGATACCTTTGCGCAGCCTGAGCTTCGGCGTTTCTGCGGTGCTTATTCGGTGCTTTGGGGCCTGGCGTGAGCCGGGCCACAACCACTACTTTGCCTTAGAATCCATGTACTGTCAAAGGTTTGTACTGACATATTTACAACATGACACGGGGACTTCAAATGACGCCCCGCGCGGCGCCGCGGCGGCGGGGCAGGCGCCGGAAATACCCTGGTGTTTACCTGGCGGGAACGCCGAGTTCGCCGGTGACGTACTGGGCCTGCCCGAAACCGAACGACCAGTCCCCCGCGGTGTTCTCGACATATCCGATGAAAACGTCCTCGCCGGCGACCCCCGCGGCGGCCAGCCTGTCCGCAATGGCGGCAAACAAGGACTGCTTGGCGGACTGGCTTCGCCCGGCCTGGGTGAAGATCTGGATCATCACCACGTCCGGCGTCCGCTCGAAGCCGAGCCCGGCATCCTGGGCGACAATTTGCCCCTCGGGATGCTCGGTCAGCACGTGGAAGTAGTCCCGCTCCGGAATGCCAAATTCGGCCACGATCGCGTTGTGGATGCCCTGGCTGAGCCCGCGGAGCTGCTCCGCGCCGCGGCCCTGGTTGACGTCAATTCGTACGAGAGGCACTCGCATCTCCTTCACTGGTTTGTCCTGACATACTAACAAAGCAATTTGGAGCTGCGCAAGGATTCCGTGACAGCACACAGCAACGCGGGGTCACTTAGCGCCCATCCTCGGGTGCGGAATGGGCGCTAAGTGACCCCGCGTTGGGGTATTGCGCAGGCCGGAGCCCAGGGATAGCGTTAACAACCTAGAGATTGATCAACAAGGCGGTTGATTATCCATGGTCGGGACGGGAGGTGGGGACACCAAGTGGATTCCAGCGACGACAGCGAGCTCGACGCGGCCTTCCTGGCCCTCGCCGATCCGGTCCGCCGCCGCATCATTGCCCGGCTCAGCCGGGGCCCGGCCACCGTCAATGAACTGGCGGAGCCCTTCGCGATCACCAAGCAGGCGGTCTCGAAACACATCCAGGTCCTCGAGCAGGCGCAACTTGTCACGCGCACCCGTGACGCCCAGCGCCGGCCCGTGCACCTGAACCCTGCACGGCTGGAAGCGCTCACCGCCTGGATCGACCAGTACCGGCTGGTCCGCGAGGGGCAGTTCCGCAGCCTTGACGCCGTGCTTGAAATCCGCGCCGCCCAGAGCGGCACACAGGCAAAGGATGCATCATGAGCAACGCACTGAAATTGACCGTCCCCGAGGGTCTGCCGTTCATCGATTTCGAGCGTGAATTCGATTTTCCGGTGTCCGAGGTGTTCCGGGCGCACAAGGATCCCGAGCTCGTCGCCCAATGGCTTGGCCCGCGGCGGCTGACTATGGCTGTTGACCACTACGACTTCAGGACCGGCGGCAGCTACCGCTACACCCACACCGCGCCGGACGGCAGCGCCTATGGTTTCACCGGTGTCTTCCACACTGTCCGCGAGAATCATTTCGCCATCCAGACCTTCGAATTCGATGGCTACCCGGACGTGGTGAGCATTGAGTCCCTGACCTTCGAGGACTTGGGCGGCGGCCGTTCGCGGCTCAGCGGCCACGCGGTCTACCCCAGCATGGAGGCCCGCGACGGCATGGCGCAGTCCGGAATGGAGGGCGGCATGACCGAAGCCTACGAACAGCTCGAGGAAGTCCTCAGCGGGGCCAAGGTCTAGGACCTCGGGGTCTTAATGAGTACGACGGCGCCAGGTCACCTCCCCGGGGAAGATGGCCTGCCGCCGTCGTACCTAAAGAAACAACGCGGGGTCACTCCGCGCCCATCCCACCGAGTGGAATGGGCCGTAAGTGACCCCGCGTTGCTGTATTGCAGTGGCGCTTATTTGCCGTGGTGCTTCGGACCTAGAGGGTCGCGAAGACCTCGCGCAGGAGCTTGGCGGTCTCGGACGGCGTCTTGCCGACCTTGACGCCGGCAGCCTCGAGGGCTTCCTTCTTGGCCTGGGCGGTGCCCGCGGAGCCCGAGACGATGGCGCCGGCGTGGCCCATGGTCTTGCCTTCCGGAGCGGTGAAGCCGGCCACGTAGCCAACAACCGGCTTCGTGACGTGGGCCTTGATGTAGTCGGCGGCACGCTCTTCGGCGTCGCCACCGATTTCGCCGATCATGACGATCGCCTTGGTCTCCGGGTCAGCCTCGAAGGCTTCGAGGGCATCGATGTGGGTGGTGCCGATGACCGGGTCGCCGCCGATGCCGATGGCGGTGGAGAAGCCGAGGTCGCGCAGCTCGTACATCATCTGGTAAGTCAGGGTGCCCGACTTGGAGACAAGGCCGATGGGGCCCTTGCCCGTGATGTTGGCCGGGGTGATCCCGACGAGGGCCTCACCCGGGGTGATGATGCCGGGGCAGTTCGGTCCGATGATGCGGGTGACCTGCTTGCCGTTGGCGTCCACCTTGGACTGGGCCAGTGCCCAGAATTCGGCGGAGTCCTGGACCGGCACGCCTTCGGTGATCACGACGACGAGGCCGATGCCGGCCTCGATGGCTTCAACGACGGCGTCCTTGGTGAAGGCCGGCGGCACGAAGACGATGGAAACGTCAGCGCCGGTCTCGGCCATGGCTTCCTTGACGGTGCCGAAGACGGTGATCTCGGCGTCGCCGTGCAGGACCGTGGTGCCGGCCTTGCGGGCGTTGACGCCGCCCACAACGTTGGTGCCGGCCTTGAGCATCAGGGCGGTGTGCTTGGTGCCTTCGCCGCCGGTGATGCCCTGGACGATGACCTTGGAGTCCTTGTTCAAATAAATAGACATAGTCGAGTCCCTCTACTTCGCTGCGTTGGCGAGCTCGGCAGCCTTGTCGGCGCCCTCGTCCATGGTGGCGGCCAGGGTAACCAGCGGGTGGTTGGCCTCGGCCAGGATGCGGCGGCCTTCCTCAACGTTGTTGCCGTCGAGGCGGACTACCAGCGGCTTGTTCGCGGAGTGGCCCAGCTCGGCCAGTGCACCGACGATGCCCTTGGCGACGGCGTCACAGGCGGTGATGCCGCCGAAGACGTTGACGAAGACGGACTTGACCTGCGGGTCGCCCAGGATGACGTCGAGGCCTGCTGCCATGACCTCGGCGGAAGCTCCACCGCCGATGTCCAGGAAGTTCGCGGGCTTGACGTTGCCGTGGTTCTCGCCGGCGTAAGCAACGACGTCGAGGGTGGACATGACCAGGCCGGCACCGTTACCGATGATGCCGACTTCGCCGTCCAGCTTGACGTAGTTGAGGTCCTGCGCCTTGGCCTTGGCCTCGAGCGGGTCAGCAGCGTCCTTGTCTTCAAGGTGGGCGTGCTTGGGGTGGCGGAAGTCCGCGTTCTCGTCGAGGGAGACCTTGCCGTCAAGGGCAACGATGTCGCCGGCGCCGGTCAGGACCAGCGGGTTGACCTCCACAAGAGTGGCGTCTTCCTTCTTGAAAACGTCCCAGAGCTTCAGGATTACGCTGGCGACCTTGCCACGCAGTTCCTCGGCGAAGCCTGCCGCGGCGACGATTTCGTCGGCCTTGGCCTGGTCGATGCCCACGGCCGGGTCAATCGAGATCTTGGCCAGGGCCTCGGGGCGCTCAACGGCGAGCTGCTCGATTTCCATGCCGCCTTCAACCGAGCACATGGCCAGGTAGTTGCGGTTGGCCCGGTCCAGCAGGACGGAGAAGTAGTATTCCTCGGCGATGTCTGCACCCTGGGCGATCATCACCCGGTGCACGGTGTGGCCCTTGATGTCCATCCCGAGGATGTTGGTGGAGTGTTCAAACGCTTCGTCAGCGGTCTTCGCGACCTTGACGCCGCCGGCCTTGCCGCGGCCTCCGGCCTTGACCTGCGCCTTTACGACAGTTACGCCGCCGATTTTCTCGGCAGCTGCCTTTGCTTCTTCAGGGGTGTGCGCCACGATGCCAGCAAGCACGGGTACACCGTGCGCCTCGAACATATCGCGCGCCTGATATTCAAACAGGTCCACGGTTTAGTGTCCTTCTACGTCGAAGTAGTTTCTGTACAGCCGGACCCCACGTACTCGCGGTTACCGGGCTGCGGAATAAACGCACCCTGCGACAAGCTTGGAAACGAGCCACACGGCGCAATGCTCCTTTGGGAACTCTAGTCCTTCGATCGGACCAGCCCGTTCCAGAGTACCGGTTATGTGAGTAAGGACACTATTCTATGGAGCGTAGAAAAACCGCTAGATTACGGGGTTTTTGGGGTGTCCGACGGCGCTCCGAAGGCCGGCGCGGCCGTGCCAGACCCGCGTTCGTAATGTACGGCGAACGCCCGTGCATCCGGCTGCACGGGGTGCCGGCGGACCGGTCTCCGGACTCCCGCCGGGTCTTCAGCCAAACGTCCAGCTACGCGGTCAGTTAGGCGTCCAGCTTGGTCAGCGGCGCGTAGCGCAGCAGCAGCCGCTTCTCGCCGATGTCGAACTTGACCTTGGCGACCGTCTTGTCCCCGGCGCCCTCCACCGCCAGGACGGTGCCGTTGCCGAAGCTGGTGTGGTTGACCTTGTCCCCCACGCTGACGGCGACGACTTCCTTCTGCGGCTGGACCCTGTTCTTGGCCACCGCGGCGGGAACGTCGGCGTTGAAGCCGGCGGACGGGCTGGCCGCGGCGCCGCGGGCTGTCCCGGCACCCCAGAACGATCCGCCGTAGCGGCTGGACCCGATCCCGGCACCGCTCCCCCAGCCTCCGCTCTGGCGGCTGGCGCCTTCGCGCTTCCATTCGACGAGCTCGGCAGGGATCTCCTCGATGAACTGGCTCGCGGGGTTGTACTGGCTCTGGCCCCACATGCTGCGGACCTCGGACCTGGTCAGGTAGAGACGCTTGCGGGCACGGGTCAGCCCCACGTAGGCCAGCCGGCGTTCCTCGGCCAGTTCCTTGGGATCGGTGGCGGAGCGCTGGTGCGGGAACAGCCCGTGTTCCATGCCGGTCAGGAACACGACCGGGAATTCCAGGCCCTTGGCGGTGTGCAGGGTCATCAGGGTCACGACGCCGAGCCGCTTGGCTTCGGCGACGGCGGCCGCCAGGTTTTCGGCGTCACCGCCGGGGGCGTCCGGGATCTGGTCGGCGTCGGCCACGAGGGAGACCTGCTCCAGGAAGGCTCCGAGCGAGCCTTCGGGGTTGTCGCGTTCGTATTCGCGGACGACGGCGACCAGTTCGGCGAGGTTCTCCACCCTGGACTCGTCCTGCGGATCGGTGCTGGAACGCAGCCCGGCAAGGTAGCCCGTTTGTTCGAGCACGGCTTCGAGAGCCGCGGCCGCGCCGGAGCCGGAAGCGACCTCGGCGAGGTCGTCGAGGAGTTTCACGAAGCCCAGCACGGCGTTGACCGAGCGCGTCGCCATGCCCGGGGCTTCATCGGCGCGCCGCGCGGCGGCCATGAAGGAGGTGCGCTCACGCTCTGCCAGGGCGGCGACGGCACCCTCGGCTCGGTCACCGATCCCGCGCTTGGGTTCGTTGAGGATGCGGCGGAGGTTGACGTCGTCGTCCGGGTTGACCAGGACGCGCAGGTAGGCGAGGGCGTCCTTGATCTCCTTGCGCTCGTAGAAGCGGGTGCCGCCGACCACCTTGTAGGGCAGGCCCACGCGGACCAGGACGTCCTCGATCGAGCGGGACTGGGCGTTGGTGCGGTAGAAAATGGCCACGTCTCCGGGGCGCAGGTTGCCCTCGTCCTGGAGCCGGTCAATTTCCTTGGCGATGAACTGGGCCTCGTCGTGTTCGTTCTCGCCGACGTAGCCGACGATCTTCTCGCCGTCGCCCTCGGCCGTCCAGAGCCGTTTCTCCGGCCGGTTGGGGTTGCGGGAGATCACCGAGTTGGCGGCGCTGAGGATGGTCTGGGTGGAGCGGTAGTTCTGCTCGAGCTTGATGGTGCGGGCGTCCGGGTAGTCCTTCTCGAACTCCACGATGTTGCGGATGTCCGCGCCGCGGAAGGCGTAGATGGACTGGTCTGAATCGCCGACGACGGTGAGCTCGGCCGCGTCGGGGCCCTCGCCGACGATCTCGCGCACCAGGGCGTACTGGGCGTGGTTGGTGTCCTGGTATTCGTCCACGAGGACGTGCCGGAAGCGGCGCCGGTAGGAGTCGGCGAGCGCCGGGAAGGCCCGGAACATGTAGACGGTCTCGGCGATCAGGTCATCGAAGTCCATGGCGTTGGCCTGGCGCAGGCGCTGGGTGTAGCCCTTGAAGACCTCGGCGACGGCCTGCTCGAAAGGATCGTTGTAGTTGGCGCTTGAGGAATAGCTGTCTGCGTCGATCAGCTCGTTCTTGAGCGCGGAGATCTTGTGCTGGATGGCCTTGGGCGCGAAGCGCTTGGGGTCAAGGTCCAGGTTCTTGGCGACCAGGGTGATCAGGCGCAGCGAGTCGGCGGAGTCGTAGATCGAGAAGTTGGAGTTGAGCCCGACGTTCTTGGCCTCGCGGCGCAGGATCCGGACGCAGGAGGAGTGGAAGGTGGAGATCCACATGGTCTTGGCCCGGCCGCCGACCAGCGCCTCGATCCGTTCCCGCATTTCGGCCGCGGCCTTGTTGGTGAAGGTGATGGCCAGGATCTCGCCGTGGTGCGCCCGCCTCGTGGCGATCAGGTAGGCGATCCGGTTGCTGAGCACGCGGGTTTTGCCCGACCCGGCGCCGGCGACAATCAGCAGGGCACTGCCGGCGTGTTTGACCGCTTCTTCCTGCTGGGGGTTCAGCCCCTCGAGGAGTTCGCCGGCGTTCGGAAGCTGCGGGCGGTCCCAGCCGCCGTCAGGGCCGTCGCCGTGCGGGGCGGCGCCGTGCGGGCTACCGCCGTGCGGGGCACCGCCGTGCGGGGCACCGCCGTGCGGGCTTCCGCCGTGCGGGCTTCCGCCGTGCGGGGCGGAATCCGGTCCGGAATCCAGGCCCGCCAGGCCGGACCCGGAGCGCGATTTAGTGCCTGCCGCCGCCTTGGAGGCAGCTTGGAAGGGTCCGTCGGCGTAAGGGTCAAACAACATATCCATGGTGTATCTAAGTCTAGGCGGTGGCGCTGACAGCCGTGTCCGCCCGTCGGGACATGCCCTCCCCTGCCCGCGCCCAGTGGACATAATCCCCCTGCGCCCAGTCCTGACCTCGAAGAATGAGCATGCCCCGCGGAGGCTGTCATGGAGAAGACCCGTGTTGTTCTGAAGACCGCCGAGGTTGTTCTGAACAATGAGCATGCGCTACGGACACAGCTCTGCCCAACGGACATGTCCTCCGCCACCTGTGCCCACCGGACATACTCCCTTTGTGCCCGCTCCTGACAGCGAAAAATGAGCATGTCCCCCGGACCCCGCCGCGAAAAATGAGCATGTCCCGCGGGGAGGTCCGGCAGGCGGGAAGCTAGCCGACGCCCCCGGAGCTGAGCGCGGCGCGCAGCTGCTGGACCGCCGTCGTGCCTCCCGCGATGAACCAGTCGAGTCCGTTGACGCGCACGACGTCGGTCGCGCCGCCGGCCGCCTCCACGATCGCCTTCCCGGGCAGCCAGTCCCACTCGGGGCAGCTGTGCTGGAACCAGCAGCCGAGCTCTCCGTCCGCGACCCGGCCGAGGTCGCAGGAGCCGGACCCGAACATGCGCAGCGCGGCCGCCGACGTCGCTGCCGCGTGCCAGGGCATGGCACACATCGGATCGGCAAGCCACGTCGGGTGGATGTAGGTTGCCGCGCCGAGATCAGCCAGCGGCGTGTCGGAACGTCCGGTGCCACCGGACGCGCCGGGCAGGAAGGTGACCAGTTTTTCGCCATTGAGCGTCGCCGCACGGGACGTCCCGCCCAGCCAGAGTTTGTCCTCCTCCGGCTGGAAGATGGCGCCGAGCCCTGCACCGGAGGAATCCTTCAGGGCAATGGCCGAGCACCAGTACGTGGATCCATGCAGGAAGTTGAAGGTCCCGTCGACGGGGTCAATGACCCAGGTCCGGCCGCTGCTGCCCGCCACAGAGGCGCCCTCCTCGCCCAGGACGGCGTCATCGGGGCGGCAGCGCCGAAGCTGTTCCAGCACGTAGGACTCGGCGGCGTGGTCGGCGGCCGTGACCACGTCCGAGACCGACGTCTTCTGCCTGCCTTCAAGCCCGGCCTGCCGCATCAACAGCGCCAGGGTGCCGGTCTCGCGGACCAGGGCCTCGGCCAGTTGGTAGTCATCCAGTGAGGGGTCGAGATCTGCGGTGCTGTGCCGGCCGAGCCGGTGTTTTCCTAGTTCGGTCACGCGTCCCAGACTATCGGCGCCCGCTGGCAGTGAACAGCCGGCGCGGGCACCCGGGCAGACGGCGGCGCGGAGGGGCGTGCAGGACGGGCGATAATGGAGCCATGGCCAAGACACCCGCGCAGCGGATCAAAAAGCACGGCGCCAACGCGGCGGTCCCCCAGCACCATCTCCCTCCGGTGATCAATCCGACCACCAGCCGGACACCGCAGAAGGCACAGAGTAACAGCAATCTGATTGTCATCGCCGGGGTCGTGGCCAGCCTGTTCCTGTTCTGGTATCTGCACCTGCTCACCCTCAACCAGCTCACGCAGTTGTCGGGCGGCCAGGCAATGCCCGACTCGTTGGTGGGCGGCTTTGACCTGGGGTTCGTGGAGCATTTGCGCGCGGCCATGGACGCCGATGCCCGGGGCCAGCTGAACTATGTCCACAAGACGGCCGGGATGCTCTTCCCGCTGATCTTTGGCTTCACCTGGCTGCTGCTGATCGGAACCAACGTGGCCCGGAAATCCCTGCGCTGGGCGCTGTGGTCGCTGCCGCTGCTCTTTGCTGCGGTCCGGCTGTGGGGCAACACGGTGATCGATGAAATGATGTCCGCCGACACTCTCGACGGCGGTCAGGTCGCCCTGGCCTCCGGGCTCACCGTGGCCGGCTGGGTCCTCTTGGCGCTGAGCATCGTGGCCGGCGTCGCCGCCGTGTTACTCGGACGCAAGGCTGCCGCGGCTTCGGCCACCCCGGGACATGTCCAGTCCTGATTCGCGCGGCAGGGCTAGTTCTCTATTCCCGGCTTAGGACACCGGACATGTCCATTCCTGGTCGCGGCGGCAGGGCTGTTTCCCGATCCGCGGCATAGGACACGGGACATGTCCAGTCTTGGTTGCGGTGGCTGGAGTCGTCCCTCGCACCCGGCCCCGAGCGCGGGACATGTCCAGCGTTCGGCCCGGCCGGTGGACATCTTGCCATTATGTCCATCCCTCAAGTCCAGCGGAGAGCATGTCCACTCAGAGCTGGCTCAGGGCGTGGCCGTGAGGAATTCCCGGGCCTGTTCGGCACGTTGCGGGGCGCCAGCCTTCTCAAAGTGGTCTGCTGCTTCCAGCAGGTGCGTCTGCGCCTCGGAAGCGTTCCCCACGGCAGCATGGGACCGGCCCAGCAACAGAGAGGCCTCGCCCAGAATCTGCGGTGACGTCTTTTCCGCGACGGTGCTGATCTCGGTCAGGATGGCGATGGCCGCCTGCGGGTCACCCGCCAGGAAATTCCAGTGACCGCGGTTCAGTTTCAGCAAAATGTGGTCCTCATCGGATCCGCCAATGACGTCCGTGGCCAGTTCAGCGCGTTCGATGCAGCGGAGTGTGTCCGCATCGGCGACCTCGGCGGCCAGGCGCATTGCCGCGGATGCTTTGTTGAATTTGGCCCAAATATCAAGATTTCGAGCCGGCGAAAAAGTTTCCGCCGCGAGCTCGTGATATTCAAGCCCCTCTGCCACTTTATTGCAGAGAAACGCAACATTGCCGATAACCCAGTAGGCCTTGCCGACCAGCTGGTCGTCGACCTCGTTGGATATGTCGTCGGCCAGCATCAGGCTCTCGCTCCAGGCCTCCTCCAACCTGCCGCTTTCGGCGAGAGCAGCGATGAGGGCCTGCCGGGCTTTGACGTTATTTTCCACGTCACCCGCCCCCGAAGATAAACGCGCGGCCACCCGCGCTGCGTCGGCCGCCTGCCCCAACATCCCGGCGCCTTGCCTGGCTTTTGCGAGCAGGATATTTGCCTTGCCGCGGGCATCTTCAGCCGGAGCTCCGAAGGCGCCATCCACCAATTCGGCGGCAAGCGCGGCGCAGGCCTCAAAATCGCCGGCGTCAAGCAGATTCTCCGCCTGAAAGAGCCGCATGCCCCAGGCAGCCGTCAGGTCACCGTCGTTCGTCGCGATTTCCGAGGCCACCTGGGCGCTGCTGGCCGCACGGCCGAAGTCGTGGCTGCTTCGATGTTCCCGAGCCTGCAACTCTGCAGCGGCGTAGGACGGTGAAACTGAGTTTCGTTGCATGCCTCAATTATCCGTTGCCGCGAGAGCGGAATCGAACCAGCCACGCAAGAAGGACCTGCGCAGGGTTCACGCAAGATTCACACACGAGCGTGAATATCACATCCGGCGACAATTCTTTATAAATTGTTACCTTGTGGCGTGTCGATCTCCCCTATACTAAACCTGCATCACATGAGTCACATCAGCCTCTTACGTATCAGGAGTCCAAATGAAGAAAATCCTTGCAACGCTCCTCGTCGCCGGCGCGCTGGCCGGCGCCGGCCTGTCCGCCTCTGCAGCAGTGTCTGCCTCCAGCGGTTCGAGCCAGGGCTCCGTTGTAGCGGTCGGCTGGTGGCCGAACTCCACTCCGAAGAACTAATCGGAAACGAAACGGCTGCGGCGGGCATCGGACATCAAGTCCGGGCCCGCCGCTTTTCATTTAAGGGACACCATCTAGACCGCATCACGGCGACATGGAGACGAAAGCACAGCACCAACCAGCTCCGCCCCAACAACCATCAACCCAGGGCTACAAGAGCTTTCCACCCCCCGCAAACAACGCCACGATCTCGCCGGCCGGCGCGGGCCGGCCAAAGTAGTAGCCCTGCCCGCTGCCGCAGCCCATCTCGCGCAGGACTTCCGCCTGTTCCGCCGTCTCGATCCCCTCGGCCAGCGCCTTTAGGCCGCAGGCGTGGATGAGGTGCAGCACCGCGGCTACGAAGTCCCGCTGTTGCTCGTCGTCGCCGAGGCCGCTGATCAGGCTTCGGTCGATCTTGACCACGTTCACCGGCAGCTTGCGCAGGTAGCTGATGGAGGAATAGCCGGTCCCGAAGTCATCGATCTCGAGTTGCACGCCGAGCCGGCGAAGGCCGTTGAGCGAATACTGGTCGACGTCGCCGCCGTTGACCGCCATGGACTCGGTCAGTTCCACGATCAGGTTTGATGCATCCACGCCGGTCTCCCTGAGGATGTCCCGCACATGTTCGATCAGCTCGAGGTTTTGCAGTTCGGTGGTGGAAATGTTGACCCGGACGTTAAAGGTGCTGTCCACCTGCAAGTCCTGCTGCCATTTGCGCAATTGGCGCACTGCATTGCGCAGCACCCAGTGGCCCAGGTCCACGATCATGCCGGTTTCCTCGGCCAGGGGAATGAACTGGTCCGGCATGAGCAGACCGCGCTCCGGGTGGTTCCACCGGACCAGCGCCTCCACACCCTCGATCCTGCCGGTCGCGAGGTCCACCACCGGCTGGTAATGCAGGGTCAGCTGGTCCTGCCGGATGGCTTCGCGCATTTCCGTAATCATGACGCTCTGCAGCCGGCGCGCGTACAGCAGGGCCGGCTCGAAGACTTTGATGCTGCTGTGCTGCTGCGCCTTGGCCGCGTACATGGCCGTGTCGGCCTCCATGACCAGGTCATCGACGGACTGGCCGGGTTCCGCGATCCGCAGGCCGATGCTCGTTCCGCAGGTGACTTTCAGGTCCCCGACGTCGAGGCTCTCACTGAGTGCCTTGAGGATCCTGTTCGCCACCCTGCGTGCCCGGACCAGATTGGACTTCGGCAGCATGACGGCGAATTCGTCGCCGCCAAGGCGCGCCACGGTGTCAGTCTCGCGGACGGCGTCCTGGAGCCGGCGTGCGATGGCCCGCAGGACGTCGTCGCCGGCGCTGTGCCCCAGGGTGTCGTTAATGCCCTTGAAGGAATCGAGATCCAGAATCAGGAGGGCCGGCGGCATTTCGCCGCGCGAGGACTCCGCGAGGGCATGGCTCAGGACCGAGTTCAGTGCCGTCCGGTTGGCGAGTTGGGTCAGTGGGTCGGTCAGCGCCATGCGTTCGAGCTCCACCTGCGCCTCGCGCAGCATTGCCGTGCGGCTTTCGACCCGCTCTTCCAGCTCCTGGTAGATGGTCTGCAGGTCATCGGCCATCAGGTTGATGCCGGCGATGACGGCGGCGACGTCGTCGCGGGCTCCCGAATGCGGGATCCGGGTGCTCAGATCGCCGCCGGCGATCCGCACGATGCCTTCCACGAGGGCGTGCAGCCTGGGGTCCGGTGATTCATTCTTCACGGGTGTACTGCCTTAGCCACTCAACGGCCGCGGATTCGGAGGTGAAGAACTGGGCCGGGATCGTCTCGCTTCGGGACCGCAGGAGGTAGTGGGCAATGACCCGGTCCACCGGGCTCTCGCCCACCAGGGCGAACGCTGTCGCCGCTATGGAACCGCTGTAGACCCGGCGGGCCTCCATGCTGACACCGACGACGCCGGTGATCACCAGGAGCACCGGCATCCGCCGTCCCGCGGCGAGCGTGCGGACGATGTCGCCGGCGATGCGCGCCTCCGGACCCTCGATCTCCTGGTTGGCGGGCAACAGGACCTCGATGATTCCGCCGTCGATCATCCGCACCCCGATGCTACGGGCGGCACCGCCGACGGCGAGCGCACCGTCGGTCACCCTGGCCGCGGTGACCGCCGACGCCCCCAGAACGACACCGGCCGCGGCCGCTGCCGTGTCCGGCAGGCCCTCCGGCAGCCGCCCCTCGGGCCCGGCCAGGGCCTCGAGCGTCATCGGACCGCAATTCGACGGCGGCGGTCCGCGGAGCCCCGGAGGTCACGGTTCAGCCGTCGGTCGCCGTGATAGAGAATCGTTTCCCAGTCGACTTCCTCGGCTGTCTTGGCAATCACGGGACTCTCCTTCACTTTCTTGGGCCTGGGACTGACATACAGCCAGTTAACCACCCCGAGGAAGACATCCACCGCGGAGTTGAAGACTCCGATGTAGGCGCGGATCGCGCCGGCAGCGAGGATGGCGTTGACGGAGGCGAAGGCCACATTGCCCCAGTTCCCCACTTGCGCGTCCCGCCATACGGTCAGCAGCGAGAAGGCGACGATCGCGTACGGGGTCAGGACGTAGATCGCCGGGGCGGCGGTGCGGTCCTTGACCTTGGGCGTGCGGGCGAAGGGAATCTTGTCGCCTGTGACGGCCTGCTGCAGCGATTTCAGCACGCCCGCCAGGTTGACCGGCAGCAGCACGAGGTTGAAGCCGTAGATCCGGAGGATGTCGCTGAAGCGGTGGCCGCAGTCGCGCAGGTCGCTGCCCATGGCCAGGAAGTACGGCAGGGCGGCGATGAATACGATCGGGCTCAGCAGCCGGCTGTCATAGGGGTACGCCAGGAGGAAGACGAGACCAAAGCTGGCCCACGCGATGGAGGCCATGTAATTCACCCGCAGCAGCACCTCCCGGAACAGGATCGCGCGGCGCTCGGACCGGTGTTGGCGGAGCTGGACCCACAGCTTGGGCAGGATCAGCAGGCCGCCGTTCGCCCAGCGCCGGCGCTGGACTACGAGGGAGCCGAAGTCCGGGGGCGTGGCGCTGTAGCTGAGCCGTTCCGGATAGTTCACCAGGGTCCAGCCGTGCTGGCCGAGATCGATGCTGGATTCGGTATCTTCGATGACGGTTCGGTCCTGGATGTAGGTCCGGATCTCGAAGGCCCCGTTGGTTTCCACCTCGACGATGTCCTCCAGGGCGCGTTTGCGGATGACGGCGTTGGCGCCCACCCAGAACGTCGCACCGTAGTAGGTCATGCCCTGGTGGAGGATGTGCTGGAGGTCGGTGGTGGCTCCGGCGACCCGTTCGATGCGGGTGGGGGCACCACGGAAGGAGGAATACGGCGTCTGGGTGACCGCGACGCGCTCGTTGCCGGCCGATTCCAGGAAGTAGACCAGCCGGAGGCAGTAGTCGCGCAGAAGCAGCGAGTCGGCGTCGAGCGTCAACAGGTAAGTCGTGTCCCGGACGTCCATGATCTCGCAGTCCAGTTCCGGGGCGACGCCGGCGCCCACCTTGCGCAGGATCACGCCGTCGGCGGTGGTTTCCTTCTGCCAGGTGTGGCCCATCAGGGAAATGTAGGCATTGAGGTTCATGGCCTTGTTCGCCTCGTGGGAAAGGCTCTCGTATTTTTTGCGTTCGAACGTTTCGGTGGAGACGTTGAAGATCCAGGTCAGCCGGAGGTACAGCTCTTCGATCCGGGTGCGCGGCGGCGAGGTCTGCTGGGCCAGCGCAGCGTTCAGTCCCAGGAGTACGAGCCTCAGCTCGCGGGCCAGGCCCATCAGGACGAGGTCGACGAAGAACTCGTCGACGTGGTCCTCCACCGTTTCGGCAGCAGCCATCGATTCAAGCCATTCGGCGGCTGCCTCATATTCGGCGATCAGCAGGGCCACCTCAGCGGCAGTGCCGCGCCCGTGCGCCTTTTCCCGGTTGCGGAAATCGGCCAGGGCAGCATTGAAGCGCGACGCCGGGACGCTGAGTTCTGCGGCGATCTCCGCGGTCAGTGCGCGGGTCTTGTCCAACCGGACCCGGTCACCAAGGTCTGAGGGATGCGGCGGGTCATCGAGCAGCAACACCACTTTGAGGTCCGGGAACTCCTGCAGCGCCGCGGACCACAGCGTCGCCCGCACCACCTGGGGTTCTTCGGCGTAGGAGGGCACCAGCACGGTGATGCCCTCGGCGTACTCGGCGAAGTGCCGGTCAAGCTCGCCGCGCGGCACCCTGGCATGGTCCCGGAACCGGTACAGGGCGCCCTGCCGGGCCATCAGGTACATGAGGGCGGAAAACGTCAGGAATGTTACGACGATTAGGTAGGAGACCGTCTCAAACTGAAACCGGAAACCCGCATTGGGGTTGTCCGCGAGCTCTTTCAGAATGGTGGAAATAACGTATGTTACCCAGGCCGCCAGCGTCGTGAGAATTCCCAGGCGGCCAAGGATTATTTTGCGCCGGGACGGTCTCGGATGAACAATTGACAGCGGCTCGGAACGCCGCTCTGCTCCCCATTGACGGCGCCGGACCGCACCTTTTTGTTCGGTGGTCGCGCTTTCCGAATCCAAGCGCGGCAAGACAAGCTGATCTGGCATTAGTCCCCATAAGACTGCAAAGTCGGCATATTGGCGCGCGCCTACGGCAAAACCCGCACGCCGCACCGGAATGTTCCGGTGAGTGCCCTTATGATAATGCAAGGTCAGAGGCTTGCCGGACATCAGACACCCCGGAAATTTCACGAGCTGATGCCGGCTGCCGGCGCGTGCCCGGCTGCCCAACGAAAGACGCACAAGGGGGGCCCCGTGTCCGAACGATTCCCAGGCCGCAAACTATCTGTGGTCCGGCTGGGTGTACTCATCGGCGCCGTGGTGGCGGCCGCCGGCGGCGGCGTTGTCGCATGGGGCAACTTCCAGGACGTCCGGGCGGCCGAGGCCATCCCGTCCGTTTTCTCGGGATATGTCGATGTCACGGCCACGCCCCGGTACGCATTCGAGGACCCGGCGTCCAAGGAAGCCGAAAAGGTCGTGCTGTCCTTCGTGGTGGCTGATCCCAAGGAGCCGTGCTCACCTTCCTGGGGGGCGGCCTACTCCCTCTCCGACGCCGCGGCCTCACTGGACCTGGACCGGCGGGTGGCCCGGCTTCAGCAGCTCGGCGGCAGCGTGGCGGTGTCCTTCGGCGGGCTGGCCAACCAGGAGTTGGCCGTCACGTGCACCGATCCTGCCCAGCTCAAGTCGGCGTACCGGACCGTCGTCGACCGCTACCAGGTCAGCAGCATCGATCTGGACGTGGAAGGCGAGGCCCTGTCCGACCCCGCGGCCCTTCAGCGGCGCTCAGTGGCCATCGCCGCGCTCCAGCAGGAGCGCCAGCGCGAGGGCAAGTCCCTGAGCGTCTGGCTGACGCTGCCGGCGGATCCCAACGGCCTCACGGCGACCGGCAGCGACGCTGTCCAGAAGATGATCGCTGCGGGGGTCGACCTCACCGGCGTGAACGCCATGACCATGGACTACGGCGGGAGCATGCTGCCGGGCCGGTCGATGTACGAGAACGCGGTATCCGCCGCGGAAGCCACCCATCAGCAACTGACCGGCCTGTACCGGGCCGCCGGCACCGAACTCGGCAGCGGAACGGTGTGGCGCAAAGTCGGGTTGACGCCGATGATCGGCCAGAACGACGTCGCCGGCGAAATATTCACCCTCAAGGACGCCCAGGAACTCAGCGCCTACGCCAGTGCCCGCGGCATCGGCCGGCTTTCCATGTGGTCCCTGAACCGTGACCGCACCTGCAGCCAGAACTTCCCGGACGTCACGAAGGTTTCCGATGGCTGCAGCGGCGTGGACCAGGGAAGCTCGTCCTTCGCCACGATCCTCGGCGCGGGTGTCATGGCCAGCCCGTCGTCTGCGCCTGCCGCCGCGGCAGCGCCGACGCCGGTCCCGGCCGTCAGCGACAATCCCTCCACCAGCCCGTACCCGGTGTGGTCCGAGAACACCGCCTACACCGCCGGGGAGCGGATCGTATGGCATTCGAACGTCTACGAGGCCAAATGGTGGACCCGCGCCGACACCCCGGATGATCCCGTCCTCCAGGGCACCGCGACCCCCTGGCGCATTATCGGTCCGGTCCTGGCCGCTGACCGGCCTACCCCGCAGCTGACGGCACCGGCCGGGACCGCCCCGGCGTGGCAGCCCGCCACGGTCTACCGCAAGGGCGCACGGGTGCTCTTCGAAGGTCGGGTCTTCGAAGCAAAATGGTGGACCCAGACCGACAGCCCCGAAGCTGCGCTGCAGGGATCGCCGGAGTCGCCGTGGTCAAAGCTGCGGGACGAGGAACTGATGAAGCTCATGGCCCCGGCGACGGCGACTGCCACCCCGCTTCCCAGCGCGACGGCGTCCGCGCCGGCGCCCTAAGGGCCCGCTTCACCGGGCCCGGGCCCTCCAGCCCGGGCCTTGTGGCCTGCACGGGCCCGCCTCAACGTGCCTGCCTCAGCGGGCCTGGGCCCGGGCGAGCTTGCGCGCCGTGCGTTCGTGCTGGACCCGCTGGGCGATGACAAGGCCGGCCGCGGCGACGCCGACGGTGATGGGATAGCCCATGAGCCGTTCCAGGGCACCGGGTTCCGGCACGTGCATGCCCGTCAGCCCGCCCGCAATGAGCGCCCCCAAGGACACCGCCCCGCAGCCCAGGATGAACCACCCGAGCGGCGTCTGCCGGAGCCAAAGCCAACCGAGAATCAGGAGCGCCAGGGCGCCGGCGGCGAAGTACATCAGGGCGCCGGCCAGGTGCCAGGCCGATCCCGTGTCCTCGGGCACCAGCCCCACGATGACCGTTCCTGCCCCGGCGGCGCCGGTCAGCAGCCGCGCGGCGGCCGCTGCCACCACCCCTGCGCCCCAGCGCAGGCGGCCGTGCGCCTGCCCCGATACCCGGCCGCGCCCAACTGGCACTGCGGTCCGCGCGGCACAGCACAGGAGCGCCGAGCCGAGCAGCAACGCGCCGACCACCATGCCAAGGCCTTGGACCACAAATGACGCGTTCATCAGCAGGTGCGCCGGCGAGCAGACGTCCCGGCCGGAGAACTCTCCGCACGCCACGGCGCCGAGGTCGCTGATGTAGCCCGTGCGGCGGCTGTATGGCTCCGCTCCCGCCCAGGCACCGATCACAGCCGACTCGGCCACGAAATACTGCAGCACGCTCAGCTTCGCCAGGGCCCCGACGTAAAACCTGGTCGCGGCCACATCGGGGTAGTAGAGGGCTCCGGCGGAAAGCTCGGTGGTTCCTGCAGTCATGCCAAGAGCGTAGTACGCGCGCTCACCTTGTATGCTTATATCCGTGTCCGACCGGACCGGCCCCGGCCGCCCGCGGATACCCGCCCTCGTAGCTCAGTGGATAGAGCACGGCTCTCCTAAAGCCGGTGTCGTTGGTTCGATTCCAATCGAGGGCACTTGAACATTCCTGCCCCGGACGAAACCCCGGACACGGGTCCGGGCTTTGACCTCCGCGCCTACCTGCGCGGTTCCTGGTCCGTCGACCGCACCCTGCTGGACCGCAGCACCGGCACCAGCGGAACCTTCACCGGCGTCGTACGCTTCACTGCCGACGACGACGGCGGCCTGTGGTGGCGTGAAGAAGGCACCGTGCGCTGGGCACCCCCGGGCGGCGCGCCGTTCTCCGGCCCGGCGAGCCGGGAATATCTGTTGCAGCCGGCGGACACCCCCGATGTCCTGGACGTGTACTTCCCGGACGGCCGTCCCTTCCACCGCATGGGCTTCGCCGGGCAAACCAATCAGGACGAGCACTGGTGCGACCCTGACACGTACCGCGTGACGTACACCTTCCGCGGTCCGGACCAATGCGGCTACCGCTGGGACGTCACCGGGCCGGCCAAGGACCAGCTGCTGGAGTCGGTCCTGCGACGGCTGAAAGCAAAACCAGACGCAAGACCAGAGGCACGACCAGGAACAGGCCCGGATCCGGATCCGGAGACAAAGCCACGCGTGATGCCGGATGTGACCCCCGATGCGACACCGGATGCCGCGCCGGATTCAGGGCGCGCCGGGTGAACCCGCGCATCGTCGTCTCCGCCGTCTGCGTTTTCGATCGCTCCGGACGCCTCCTGACCGTCCGCAAACGCGGCACGGACAAGTTCATGCACCCCGGCGGCAAACCCGAGGCCGGCGAAACAGCGGCCCAGGCTGCGGCGCGCGAGCTCCAGGAGGAAGTGGGGATCGTGCTGGCCCCGGACCGCCTGGACCTGCTGGGTTGCTGGCTGGCGGATGCCGCCAACGAGGCGGCCACCCAGATCGAGGCCACGGTCTTCACGGCGCCCGGGGTGTGGAGCGCCCGGCCGTCGGCGGAAATCGCCGAGATCCGCTGGCTGGACCTGTCCGCCGAGCTGCCCGGCGACCTCGCCCCGCTGCTGACGGACCATGTGCTGCCGGCCCTGTCCGCCAAGCCGTCCTGCTAGGACCTCCACCGGCCAGGACCTCCAACGCCGGCTTCCAAACGGCGGCTCAGTAGCCGGGCACGGATTCCTGTGCCACCGCGCTGGCCTCGGAGAACTGCGTCCGGTACAGCTCCGCATAGCGGCCCTCGGCGGCGAGAAGCTCCCGGTGGGTGCCGCGCTCCACGATCGAGCCGTCCTCCACCACCAGGATCGCGTCCGCCGCACGGATCGTCGAGAGACGGTGCGCGATCACGACGGCGGTACGGCCTTCCAGCGCGGCGCCCAGCGCCTCCTGGACGGCGGCCTCGTTGGTCGAATCCAGCGCGGCGGTGGCTTCGTCGAGGATGACCACCCGCGGCTGGGCGATCAGCAGGCGGGCGATCGTCAGGCGTTGCCGCTCGCCGCCGGAGAGCCGGTAGCCGCGCTCCCCCACCACAGTGTCCAGCCCATCGGGCAGGGACCGGATCATGTCTTCGAGCCGGGCACGGCGCAGCGCATCCCACATCTGCTCTTCGGTGGCCTCCGGCCGGGCCAGGCGCAGGTTGGAGGCGATGCTCTCGTGGAACAGGTGACCGTCCTGCGTCACCATGCCGAGGGTCGCGCGCATCGAGTCGAACGTGAGGTCACGGACGTCCACGCCCGCGCCGGGCGTCGTGCCGCCGAAGCGGATGGCGCCTGAGTCGACGTCGTACAGGCGCGACAGGAGCTGCGCAATGGTGGACTTGCCCGCCCCGGAGGAGCCGACGAGGGCCACCGTCTGGCCCGGCTCCACCCGGAAGCTGATGCCGTGCAGCACTTCCTCGCCGCCGCGGGTGTCCAGGGTCAGCACGTCCTCCAGGGAGGCCAGCGAGACTTTGTCCGCCGAGGGGTAGGCGAAGCGGACGTTGTCGAACTCCACCGAGAGCGGACCTGACGGGGAGGCCACCGCGTCCGGCTTCTGCTGGATGAGCGGCTTGAGGTCCAGGATCTCGAAGACGCGTTCGAAGCTGACCAGGGCGCTCATGATCTCGACCCGTGCGTTTGAAAGTGCCGTGAGCGGCGCGTACAGGCGGGTGAGCAGCAGTGCCAGCACGACGACGTCGCCCGCGTTCAACTGCCCGGCGAGCGCGAGCCAGCCGCCCAGGCCGTAGACCAGTGCCAGTGCCAAGGCCGAGACCAGTGTCAGCGCCGTGACGAAGGTGAACTGCAGCATGGCGGTGCGGACGCCGATGTCCCGGACGCGGCCGGCCCGGAGGGCGAACTCGCGGGATTCCTCGTCGGGGCGGCCGAAGAGCTTGACCAGCGTGGCGCCGGGCGCGGAGAAGCGCTCGGTCATCTGGGTGCCCATGGTGGCGTTGTGTTCGGCGGCTTCGCGCCGCAGATCGGCCAGCTTGGAGCCCATCCGGCGGGCCGGGATCAGGAAGATCGGCAGCAGGATCATGGCGAGCACGGTCACAAGCCACGATTTATTCAGCATCACCGCGAGGGTCAGCGCCAGGGCCACGACGTTGCTGACCACGCCGGAGAGCGTGCCGGCGAAGGCTGACTGCGCGCCAATGACATCGTTGTTCAGCCGGCTGACGAGGGCCCCGGTCCGGGTCCGGGTGAAGAACGCGATCGGCATCTTTTGGACGTGGTCGAAGACCTTCGTGCGCAGGTCCACGATCACGCCTTCGCCGATAGTGGAGGACATCCAGCGCGTCACCAAGCCGATTCCGGCCTCGGCGATCGCGACGACGGCGATCAGGACGGCGAGCCAGATCACCGTGGAGGCCTCCGCGTGGGCGATGATCGCGTCGACCACCTGCCCGGCGAGGACCGGGGTGGCGACGGCCAGGAAGGCCATCACGATGGACAGCAGGACGAAGGCGATCAGTTTGCCGCGGTGGGGGCGGGCAAAACTGAAGACGCGCTTCAGGGTCTCCTTCGAGAACGGCTTGGACCCGCTGGAGGCGCGGGTGATGTTGTAGAGGGAGCTCCAGGCGACCCGGTCCATGCTCATTTGGTGTTGCCTTTCGGGGCATCGGCGTGCAGTTCGGTGACGACGCCGTTTTCGACGTTCCAGCGCACGTCCAGGCGGACGTTTTCCAGAAGCCGGCGGTCGTGGGTGACCAGCAGCAGCGCGCCGTCATAGCTGTCGAGGGCTTCCTCGAGCTGTTCGATGGCGGGCAGGTCAAGGTGGTTGGTGGGTTCGTCCAGAACGAGCAGGTTCACGCCGCGGGCCTGCAGCAGCGCCAGGGCTGCCCGGGTCCGTTCCCCCGGGGAGAGGGAGTCCACGGCCCGGTTGGTGTGATCGGCTTTGAGGCCGAATTTGGCCAACAGGGTGCGCACCTCGGCCGGGGTCTGCTCTGTCAGGACGTCCTCAACGGCGTCTGCGAGCAACAGTCCGCCGGCCAAGAGCCCGCGCGCCTGGTCGATCTCGCCGACGGCCACGGACGCGCCCATGGACGCGTCACCGGAGTCGGGCTGCTGGACGCCGAGCAGGAGCCGGAGCAGGGTGGATTTGCCGGCGCCGTTGGGACCCGTGATCCCGATCCGCTCCCCCGCATTCAGCTGCAGGTTCACCGGGCCGAGAGTGAAGTCGCCCTGCACCGCGACGGCGTCGCGCAAGGTGGCCACGACGGCGCTGGAGCGGGGTGCCGCTCCGATGCTGAACTGCAGCTGCCATTCCTTGCGCGGCTCTTCCACTTCTTCGAGCCGGGCGATGCGGGACTCCATCTGCCGGACCTTCTGGCCCTGCTTCTCGGAGGACTCGGTGCTGGCCGCCCGGCGGATCTTGTCGTTGTCCGGGTTCTTCTTCATGGCGTTGCGGACGCCCTGGGAGCTCCATTCGCGCTGGGTGCGGGCCCGGGAGACGAGGTCCGCCTTGGTGTTCGCGTACTCCTCGAAACGTTCCCGGGCGTGCCGGCGGGCGACGGCGCGTTCCTCCAGGTAGGCCTCGTAGCCGCCGTCGTATACCGCCACCGAGTTTTGGGCCAGATCCAGTTCCACGATCGTGGTGACGCAGCGCGCCAGGAACTCGCGGTCATGCGAGACCAGGACGGCGCCGCCGCGCAGGCCCTGCACGAAGGCCTCGAGCTTGGCCAGGCCGTTGAGGTCCAGGTCGTTTGTGGGTTCGTCCAGGAGCACGATGTCGAACCGGCTCAGCAGCAGGGCGGCGAGCGCCACGCGGGCCGCCTGGCCACCGGACAGGCCAGTCATTCCGGCGTCGGGGCCCACATCGAGGCCAAGGTCCGCCAGGACGGACGGGATGCGGTCCTCCAGGTCAGCGGCGCCGGAGGCCATCCAGCGGTCGAAGGCCAGGGAGTAGGCGTCGTCGGAGCCCGGAGCGCCGGAGCCCAGCGCCTCCGCGGTGGATTCCATCTCCAGGGTCGCCTGGGCACAGCCGGTGCGCCGGGCGATGTAGCCCGCGACCGTTTCGCCGGCAATCCGTTCGTGTTCCTGCGGCAGCCAGCCGACAAAGGCGTCGGCGGGGGCCAGGCTCACGGTGCCTTCCTGCGGACCGTCGACGCCGGCCAGCAGCCGCAGCAGGGTTGATTTGCCGGCACCATTGGCGCCGACGACGCCGACGACGTCGCCGGGGGCTACGGTCAGGGACAGCTTCGAGAAGAGTGTGCGGTGATCGTGTCCACCGGAAAGATCCTTGGCAACAAGGGTTGCAGTCATTACTTCATCCTCTCACTGCGGCCCAAAACGGGCCTCCCGTCTGGGAGAAACTGCGGGTCCGGACGGGACAGAAAACCGGCCGGGCATAGAAGAACCCGCCGGTCCGGACTTGGGGGGTGTACGGACCAGCGGGTTCGACCATTTAGCATAGTTGAATTAGGACCTCACGCAAAATCCCAGCCCGCACCGCCACACCGCCGCCACCCCCCGCCTCAATCGCCGCTGCCCCACCGCATGCCAGTAGACATACTGCCCGTCGACTCCGCAGGAAGCCCTAGATGCCACTACCCGCAAAGGCGTTCCAACTCTGGCTTCATCGGGTTGCCCCGTCCGCGAGCACAGCCGATCTCTGCCGGATCTCCGGGATCAAGCGCACCACCTTCGCCCAGCAGTTGGTCCGCGGGAAGGTGGCCGAAACCACCCTGGTCAGCATCAGCCGGGCCCTGGATTTGAGTCCGCTGGCGGAACTCGCATCCTTCGAGCATTATGCGGAGCTGGCCGCCCCGCCGCAGCCGCCGACCCCCGCCGAACTCGTCAGCCAGGTCGCCACTATGGACCTGTTGCGCGCCGTCATTTCGCGTTCTTCCCCGGCCTACGGCGGCTACGGTGACCAGGGCAGCTCAATGACCCCGGCTCTGAGCCCCGCACCGCACGCCACGTCGGTCCGCAACTGGGTGGATGCGATTGACGATGGTGAATTGCGCCACCGGGTTTCGGCCGCCACCGGGGTGGCACCGCAAAATTACTCCGCGCAGCTCACGGCAAACCGGCTGTCCCCCGAGCTTGCGGTCGCGACGGCCCGCGCGGCGGGCGTAGGCTTCACCGGCGGGCTCGTCGCCACGGGCCTGATATCTGAGGCTGAGGCCGGCTGGACGGCCGGAGCGAAGCAAGCCGCGTTGGACGCTCTTTCCGACGGCGACCTTAGCGCCCTGGCCGGGGAACGTCTTCAGGCGCTCGGAAAATCGCTGCGGCGCCATGAGCAGGAGCAGGCACAAACACAAAAGATTTGGGAGAACCTCGGATGATCGCGATCCTGCAGTGGACCACACTGGCGATGTGCTGCGTCGCCACGCTCGTCCGCGTGCCCAGTGTCCTGCGGGGTGAAAACCGGTCCCTGTTCTGGATCCTTGCGCTGATGACCCTGGCAATCCTGCTCAGCATCGATGCCCCGTATCTGGCCGTGGACCAAGCCCTGGGAGGCATGAACGTCGCCAACCTGCTGCTGCGCTTCGTCATTTTCGCCGTCATCTTCTTCCTTGGTCTCCGGATGGCCCGGGGCTTCAGCGCGTGCGACGCCCTGCGGCTCATCACCGGCCCCATCGGCATCGCAGTAGCCGCTGCCGCCTCGGCTGTGGTGGTGGTGGTCTTCCTCATGATGGATACCGCCGGCTCCTCGGCGGGTTTGGTCGCCGTGTTCGCCAAGGACGGCCGCAATGCCGCCCTGGTGGAGTATTACGGGGCCGCCGGGCGCCTGTACCCCGCGTTCATCACCGCGGCCCTGTTTCCGGCGATGCTGCGGACCCTGCGCAGCGGACTTCCGGCCCTTGTCCGGTCCAGCGCCGGGTTGCTGGCCGTGGGCACCGTGGCCATCTGCCTCAGCCTGCTCTCCCCGGTCATCCCTCCGCCCCTCGGGTTCATGCGGTTCGTCATCAACTACTCGGCGGTCCTGTGCCTTGTCCTGGGACTGTGCATGATCTGGCTGGCTAAGACGCTTGCGAAGCGTGCGCCGAAGAAGCATGCTGGCATGATCTGACCACTTTGGGGCTGAGCAGGCAAGCGATGTGGGAGAACCGGGAATGATTGCAACCCTCCAGTGGGGCACGCTGATCATCTGCACCGTGGTGCTCCTCCTCCGCGTTCCGGATGCGGTCCAGGGGCGGAACAGGACCGTCTTCTGGATCCTGGTGCTCGCGACCCTGTGCAGCCTGCTCTCGGTGCCCGGCCCCTATGAGGCGATCGATGGGGCGCTGGGGGGATGGAACCTCGCCCACCTGATCTTGCGCTTCCTCGTATTCGCCGCGGTCCTGCTGGTCGGTCTGCGCGTGGCGCGGGGCCTGGCAGACGAGCCCGGCTACCGCCTCATCGCTGGGCCGGCAGGGCGCTGGGCCCTGGCCCTCAGCGCCGTCGTCGTGGCGGTGACCTTCTTCTTCATGGACACCCGCGGGTCCTCGGCCGGCATGCTGGACATCGCGGACAACGGGGGACGCAATGCCGCCCTGGCGCCGTTCTACGCCGCGGCCGGCCGCACCTATCCTGCTTTCGTCTCCCTCGCCCTGCTGCCGGCATTGGTGGCCACCACCAGGAGCCAGCTGCCGCGGCTGGTGCGTGCCGCGGCCCTCCTGACATGCCTCGGCGCCCTCGCCACCGCCTGCAGCGTACCTGCCTCCTTCGCCCCGAAAGCGTGGACCCTCGCTCAGCAGACGGTCAACTATTTGGCCGTCCTGGGCTATGTCCTGGGCCTGGGACTGTTCTGGGCTTCCGGGCTCGCCGCCAAAGAATCTCATAACGCTCGCGCAACATTTCGCAAGAACCAAAAGTAGGCATTCACAAAATCATTAGACCGTGAGAGAATCATGAATGTGTGAATGCGGCAATCGCTTCGTGTACGGAAGTCAGCCGTGCGAAGCAGAGGCAGCCGTCCAAGCGCCATTGGGGGGATGAGTGGTAGCGGTCCGGTAGGACCGCTCCCACTCAGCCTGTTTAAGGGGTTTTCCGGTTGTTCCCGACAGTATTCGGATTCCCCGACACTGCCGGCCGGATTCCCCTGCGGGAAAGGCGGCGTCAGGCGGCCCTGCCTGTTAGCGCACAAACCTCAGCGTGACCAGCTGGAAGGGCCGCAACGTCAGCTCGGCGGAATTGCCGCCCGCCGTCACTCCCGGGGCATCGACGGGCCGTTCCAACAGATCCACGGCGTGCAGCCCGCGGACCGGGAAATTGGCCTTCACCGCGCCGGTGGACCGCTCCCCCAGTGCTTCGTAGAACCGGACAATCACATCCCCGGAACCGTCTTCAGCGAGTTTGACCGCTTCAATGACAAGGGCCTGATTGACCACCGTGACCAGCGGTTCCACCCCGTGCGCCCCGTGCACCATCCGCGGCGCCAGGTTGGTGCGGTAGCCCTCTTCGACGGCGTCGGCGATCGTGGCGCCCGGACGGACCGTGACGTGCAGCTCGTGCCTGCCCTGGTCCGCGCCGGGATCCGGAAACTTCGGTGCCCGCAGGAGCGAGAGCCGCACTGTGGTGGTGGTGCCGCCGTCGTCCTCCCGGACATTGCGGGTGACGTCGTGGCCATAGCTGGAAGCGTTGGAGATCGCCACCCCATAGCCCGGCTCGGCGACGTGGATCCAGCGGTGGGCGCAGATTTCGAATTTCGCGGCCTCCCAGGACGTGTTGACATGGGTCGGGCGGAACACGTGCCCGAACTGCGTCTCCGCCGCCGACCGGTCGGCCCTGACATCCAATGCAAAACCCAGCTTGAGCAGCTTTTCGCTCTCCTGCCAGTCCACGGCCGTAGTGATCGCGAGCGAGTCTGCACCCGGCGCTAGTGTAATCCGTTGGGTCACCGCGGAGGACCCGGCCATCCGCTCCACCACCACGACGGCGGCCGGGTTTTCGCCCCGGGGGTCGCGCTCCAGCGCCACCGAAAGCGCCTGTTCCAGACGGACGACGTTCCTGCGGTAGAAGGCGTCGATGTCCCACGCGTCCCATTCATTGGGCGTGTCCCGGTGCAGCTCCAGGAGGTTTCCCACCTCGCCGGGAGCAATCGCCTCGCGTCCGGTGGCCCGGTCCGTGAGGGAGACCAGCAGTCCGCGGGCATCCACCACGGCACGGATGATGCCATTGTCCAGGATGTAGCCGCCGCCGTCCTCAGTGACCTCTACCGGCTGCCCGGGCCGGACCGGTTCAGCAGCCGCCAGGGCAGGCACGCCCAGGCGCTCGTGCGGGGCGGCGTTGAGCAGGAATTTCCGGCTGCCGGTGCCGAGGGCCGCCGCCGCGGCGTTCGTGATGATCGCTTCCAGTCCCCGTTCGACGGCGGCGTAGTTCCGTTCGGCGTCCTGGTGGACCCAGGCGATGGAACTTCCCGGCAGGATGTCGTGAAACTGCTGCAGCAGGACCAGCCGCCAGAGGCGCTTGAGCTCCGCAGCCGGGTAGCGGTGCCCGGTCCGCACAGCCGCGGTGGCACTCCAGAGCTCGGCTTCCCGGAGGAGGTGCTCGCTGCGCCTGTTCCCCAGCTTGGTCTTGGCCTGGCTGGTGTAGGTGCCGCGGTGCAGTTCCAGGTACATCTCCCCCACCCAGACCGGAAGGGGCTCATACTCGGCCTGGGCCTGGCTGAAGAAGCTGGCCGCCGAGCCGACCCGCACCTTCGGGGATCCTTCCAGATCCGCCGTTCGCTGCGCTGCGGCCAGCATCTCGCGGGTTGGGCCCCCGCCGCCGTCGCCGTACCCGAACGGAACCAGCGACGTGCCTCCGCGTCCGTGGTCCCGGTAGTTCCGTTCTGCGTGCGCCAGGTCCCGGGCACTGAGGTCGGAGTTGTAGCTGTCCACCGGTGGGAAATGGGTGAAGATGCGGGTGCCGTCGATTCCTTCCCAGTTGAAGGTGTGGTGAGGCATCCTGTTGACCTGGTTCCAGGAGATCTTCTGGGTCAGGAACCAGCGGCTGCCTGCGGCCTTGATGATCTGCGGCAGGGCGGCGGAATACCCGAAGGTGTCCGGCAGCCACGCCTCCTGGCAATCGACCCCGAATTCGGCCAGGAAGAAGCTTTTACCCTCGAGGAACTGCCGTGCCATGGCCTCGCCGCCGGGCATGTTGGAGTCGGATTCGACCCACATCCCACCGACGGGAACGAACTGGCCGGCGCGGACCTTGTCCCGGATGCGCCCGAAGAGCTCCGGATAGTACTCCTTCATCCACGCGAGCTGCTGGGCGGAGGAGCACGAAAAGATGAAATCGGGATTCTCGTCCATCAGGGCGACGACGTTGGAGAACGTCCGGGCGCACTTGCGGATGGTTTCCCGGACCGGCCACAACCAGGCCGAATCGATGTGGGCGTGGCCCGTGGCCACGAGCTGGTGCGCCGAGGCATAGGCCGGCCTGGACAGGGCTCCGGCCAAGGCGGCCCGTCCGGCCTCCGCGGTCCCGGCAACGTCGTCGGGGTCCATGATGTCCAGCATGCGTTCGAGCGACCGCAGGATGTCGTGGCGGCGGGGCAGGTCCATGGGCAGTTCGTGCATCAGCCCGCTGAGCGTGAGGATGTCCTGCTGCAGTTCCCAGACGGTCTGGTTGCGTTCGGCGATGGCGATCCTGCCGAGGCGGTACTTCGGCTCGCTGCCCGACGTCGCCTTGTCGCCGTAGGGGGTGGCGGCGAAAGTCCAGTTCTGGGACAAGTCGGGATTGGCCGCGGCTTCGACGTAGAAGTCAACGGCCATGCCACTGCCCAGGAGCTTGAGCGGGATGTACTGGTTCCGCGGCGAGATCGCCTTGATGATGGTCCCGTCGGACCGCCAGGCAATGCCTTCGCACTGGAATCCCGGGAGGTCGCCGCTGAAGCCGAGGTCCACGAGGACTTCCACGGAGGTTCCGGCCGCGGTTCCCCAGGCGTCCGGCACCTCACCCCGGAGCCGGAGCCACTTGGTGCTCCAGGGCCGGCCCCAGGCCGCGCCGTGTTCCTGGGGCGTGAACTCCTGCCGCAGGGCCTCGAGCACCGGCACGGGTTCGTCCGGCGCGTTCCAGTTGCTTAGCGTCAGCGGCACGCTGCGCGGGTAGACGGCCGGGCCGATCCGGTCACGCAGAAAGCGGTCCAGCCGGACTTCCGTAAGACGGCGGTCGTCGTGCAATGTGATCCTCTTCAGCGCTGGGGGGGGCCGATCGACTCCAATCGATGGATAAAACTTACGCCGCGGAGAACCCGTTGGCCAACTGTTGCCCCTAGCCGGCCGCGGGCGCCGGAACGGCTACGCGTTGCTGGCCCGCGTACACGTTCAGGCTGGTCCCGCGGCTGAACCCGGCCAGTGTCATCCCGCTGGCCTCGGCGAGCTCGACGGCCAGGCTGGAGGGGGCACTGACAGCGGCGAGGACCGGGATGCCGGCGAGGGCCGCCTTTTGGACGAGCTCGAAGGATGCACGGCCGGACACCTGCAACACGGTGCCCCGGAGCGGGAGCAGGCCTTCGCGGAGCGCCCAGCCCACCACCTTGTCCACCGCGTTGTGCCGGCCCACGTCTTCGCGCAGGCACAGCAATTCGGCCGAGCCGTCGTCGGAGATCCTGAAGAGCCCGGCGGCGTGCACGCCGCCGGTGACTTCGAAGACCTCCTGGGCGGACCGGAGGGCGTCCGGGAGGGCCGCGAGCGTTTCGACGGGGACGGTCAGCTGATCGTGTGCCGGGCTGTAGTGCGAGGACTTCCGTACGGCATCGATCGAGTCAGTGCCGCAGATGCCGCAGGAACTGGAGGTGAAGACGTTGCGTCCGGTCTCGGGCCGTACGACGTCGGGCCTGAGCTGCGCCTCCACCACGTTGAACGTCTGCATGCCGTCGGCGTCTTCGCCGGCGCAGAACCTGAGCGAGACCAGCTGTTCGGGAGCCCAGATGATCCCCTCCGAGACGAGGAAGCCTGCGACGAGGTCGAAGTCATTGCCCGGCGTTCGCATGGTGACGGAGAATGACATGTTGCCGAGCCGGATTTCCAGCGGTTCCTCGACGGCAAGGACGTCCTCCCGGTGCCGGACCGGGAATTCGAGGGCCTGCGGGGACCCGTCCAGGACGATCTTGTGCACCTTGCGGCGCTGTGTCACACGGCCCATCCGGTGCTCCTAAGCAACATAGTGTGCCGCTGTTGAGGCTAGCGGCTGTTTGAATCTTTGGCTGGTTCCATCATTGTAAGTGCCTGGTCCTGGCGGCGTGCCTTGTCTCTGCGCCGGCGCAGCGGGCCAGGACTCAGCCCAAAAGGGCACTCCAGTCCACCGGCCCGTCACTGGCCGAGGTTTTCCTTGCGGTCCGCTTCGCCGCCGGCTTCTGTTCGGCGGCCGCTGCCGACGCGTCAGGCAACGGCGCACCCCACGGGAGGGCGAAGGCGGGGACCAGTTCCCCCAGCTGCACGCCATGGGGCGGGACCACCAGCACACCGTCGGCGGCGGCCAGCCCCCGCATCATTCCCGGGCCGGTGTGCTGCGCCGGCGATGCCATGCCATAGAGCAGCCGGAAGGGCATGAGCCGGGTCCGGCCCGGGTCGGCGTCAATTGTCGAGCCGCAGGGCACCTCGCTGAGCGGGGGGATCGCGCTGTGCCCGAGTGCCGCCAGGAGTGGGGCACCGATCGTGGACAGCGCCATCATGGCCGCTAGCGGGTTTCCTGGCAGGCCGAGGATGTAACGGCCGTCCGGCAGCTCGGCCAGCACGGCGGGGTGGCCCGGGCGCATGGCGATTCCGTCGATCAGCAGGCGGCCGCCGAGCTCGGCGACCGAGCGCCTGAGGTGGTCTGTCCCGGAGCGCCCCGTGCCGCCGGTGGTGACCACGACGTCGGCAGGCAGGTTTTCACCGGCAGGATCGGTGTCCTCGAGGGCGGCGAGCCATTCGGCGTAGGTGTCGCCGACTTTCACTTCTTCGGTACAGATCCCGCCGAGCATTCCCACCACGGCGGCCAGTTGGGGTCCGAAGGTGTCGCGGACCTGCCCGGGTGCCGGTATCCCGCTCGTCACGACCTCGGAGCCAGTGAAAACGAGGCGGACCACGGCCTTGCCGAGCACGGGAAGGGTGTCACTTCCGGCCAGCGCGGCGAGGGCCAGATGGGCCGGGTTCAGGACCGTGCCGCGCTTGATCAGTACGTCCCCGGCGGCGGCTTCCTCCCCGGCCTTCCTGATGTGGTCGCCGTTGCGCGGGTCTCCCGGCTTCGCGGTGCCGCCCAGCTTCAGGACGGGGAGGCCGTCCTCGTCGACGTCGATGATGCCGCTTTCGCTGCGCAACACTGCCTTGGCCCCGGGCGGGATGAGGCCGCCGGTGGCAATCGGGCTGGCCTGATGTGGTGCCAGACGCTGGCCGGGTTCGGCCAGGATCCAGGGGCCGCTGCCGTTGACGGCCCAGCCGTCCATGGCAGAGGAAGCGTAATGGGGCATGTCCTGCCGGGCACCGACGTCCGCCGCGAGCGTCCGGCCGAGCGCCTGCCGCAGCGGAACAGGGGCGGCCGGGATGGGAACAGCGCACTCGAACGCGAGTTGCCGGGCCTCCTGCCACGTGTGGGCCAGGTGCCTGTGCGGCTCCGCGGCAGTGTCCTCGTCCGCTCCATCCTGGTCCGCAGTGTCTTCGCCCGCGGCGCCCTGGTCCCCTGCCTCCTCGTCCGCTGCATCCTGGTCCGCAGTGTCTTCGCCCGCTGCATCCTGGTGCGCCGCGATGTGAGGGCCACCAGGGCCGTCTACGGGAGCCTCTCCACCGCCAGTTCCGACGCCATTTCCGCCGGTATCGTTGACGCCATCTTCACCGCCATCTCTGACGCCATCTCCACCTGCGGCGGTGGTGGGGCCGTTGCCGTCCGGGGCCGCAGCCGTCATGCCCCGGAAGTTTCGGCGGCTGCGTAGTCCTTGGCGAGCCGGCGGGCCACGGCCATCGCGGACTCCATGGACACGGAGTCCGTGGCCTGCCCGGAGCCTGAGGCCAGGCCGGCCGCAAAGCCGGCAATGAATGTGGTCAGCGGTGCCGCCGGGCGCACCACGGAATGGGCGGCCACGCCGGCCAGGGCGAGGACCTCATTCACGTCAATCTCAACGTCGTCCAGCTCCAGGGCCTGGAGCAGGGCACGGCACCAGTCTTCCAGTGTTTCGTCCTGGCTTTTCACCGTTTGCCTCCATGGTCGAGTTCAGCTGTGCAGAGCCGGGCCGGAGCCCGGACCGCCGTCGGGAATCCTGCCGGATACCCCCAGTGCGGACGCGTCATCCCAGGTGTCGACGTCATCCGTGGAACCCGGGGGAACGCGAACTTCCCGCACGTCCAGCCTAGCAAGAAGGGCGAACACCGACGCGTTTTCCAGCCGGTCCCGGGACGCGGCGTCCGCGACAGAACGATGTAGCACGGCCGTGCCATAAAAGCCCGCGAGCGGCTGTTTCCGGCCGTCGGCCGAGACGGCCATGACGCCGTCGGCCGCGTCCCTTTCCGGCGTGCCTGCACCGGACGCGGCCAGCGCCTCGGCCAGGGCATGGACCGCGCCTTCCGACCGGGGCATGTCACACGCCAGGACGAGGGTATAGGGCGCGGCTACTGCGTGCCGGCTCGCGTGATCGGCGGCCAGGGCGGCCAGCCCCGCCGCGATGGCTGCGGCCGGACCCGCGAAGGGCGGCTCTTCCCGGCAGGTCAGGACGCCGCCGGGCAGGCCCCCGGGGTCGGGGCCCACGACGACGGTGCGCCCCGCCGCGCCGGCGGCCCGCAGTGACCGCTCCAGGAGGGTGGCGCCGTCGTAGACCAGCCCGGATTTGGGCACGCCGCCGAGGCGTGAGGACCGCCCCCCGGCGAGAATGATGGCATCGAACTCCATCGTTTCAGCCTAGCGCGGCGCCAGCGGCGACCGAACAAGCCGTCACGTGCGCCGGCAGCGTCTTCACCGGCTGATCAATCAGCAAGGGGGCAGATCAGGCAGCCGATTCAGGCAGCAGGAACGGATCCCAGGCCGGCGTCGGCTTCTCGAGTTCCTTGATCTGCCAGATGGCACCCTTTGGCGGGCCCGGAACAAAACCGATCTTCCAGCCCATCTCCGCCGGCGTATGGTCGCTCTTGGCGTTGTTGCACCGCAGGCACGCCGCCACCAGATTCTCCCAGGAGTCGGCCCCGCCCCGCGATTTGGGCTGGATGTGGTCGATGGTGTGGGCAGCCTTGCCGCAGTACGCGCAGCGGTGGGCATCCCGGCGCAGCACGCCGCGGCGGCTCACCGCAGTCATCGTGTTGTACCTGGGCCGGATGTAGCGGTTCAGCAGGATCACGGACGGGCGGCCCAAAATGTCCTGGGGGCCGACCACGGGGTCGTCCCCTTCGGCCACCACGCTGGCCTTTCCGGTCAGGACAAGGACGAGCGCCCGGCGGAAGGTGATGACCGCCAGCGGTTCATATCCAGCATTCAGAACGAGAGTGCGCATCCGCATACCTCTTCACGGCCGCACCCGCCAGCGGCACGAGGGCCGGCTGCCCTCTGCATGGTCGGGCTATGGATCGACAACACAAGAGTAAACACTCAAGTGCCGGATCACCGAATATTTTTTCACCGGTGCGGTCCCGGGCGCGGAAAGTTCACTGCACGGCAACGCAAAAGACCCCCGCCTGCAGGCGGGGGTCTTTCGGAATGCTGGGGTTCGTGCTTAGGCGCCGACGCGGATGAAGACCGGGCCGGAGCCGACGTTGACGCTGTACAGCGCGGTGGTGCCGCCGTTCCAGCCGCCGTGCACTGCCATGCCGTTGCCGACGTAGACCGCGATGTGAGCCATGCCCACGCCGCCGTTCTGGTAGTAAGCGAGGTCGCCCGGGCGTGCCTCGGCGGCGCTCACGGTGCGGCCCAGGGACAGGTAACCTGCCGGCCAGCCGTGGTAGTGGATGCCTGCCGCGGCCAGGGCGTTGGTGGCGAGGGCGGTGCAGTCCTGCGCCACGCCGATCTGTGCGTAGGCAGCGGCGGCGATGGTCGCGCCTGCGCCGCTTCCGATGCCAGCGGGGGCCTGGGCAGCGACGCCGCCGCTGACGCCAACCTCGGTGCCGCCGGCGCGGGTGGCCGTGGCGTCCTGGACCTTGACAACGGGCTTGGGAGCCTCGACAACGGGAGCCGGCGTGGTGGTCACGGCGGGCTTCTCGTAGGAGATCGCGATGGTGGAAGCGGCCGAGATGGTGGCCGGAGCTGCGGACTGGACTTCCAGGGCCGAAGCGGAGGTGGATTCGCGCTGAACATTGGTTTCAGCAGCGTTGGCTGCGATTCCGCTGGTCAGGACCAGACCGGAAGCTGCGGCGATGACCGCAGCCTGACGGCCCACGCCGCCGGCGTTGTCGCCGACAGCCTTAGCAATAACAGCCAGCGAGTTGGTCTTGGTGACCTCGGCGCGGTGCCGTGCAACGTTTGCACGAGTAGTCATTAAGTTCTCTCTTTCGTGATCCTTGGACCGCGCGCTTTCGGGCGCGGACTGAGGACGCTCCGGCATCTTGGGGGTACGCCGGATCGCCCCGAAATGGGTTACTTAGCGAAGGGTGTACTGCGAAGACGCGCCAAAAGCGGAAACTGCATGCTGTCCGGGCTCGCTAGAGATTGAGCCTGCGGAACGTGATCCAATCCGGGCGCCGGCAAGGGCGGCACGTGATGTGGATTCCAGCGGGCTCGACAGAGCCTCGCCGGTGCGCATGCGCGCAGAATTGTGGCGTGAAGACACGAAAGTAGCCTCTCCCAATGCCTACGAGGTGAGCTGTCGGATTCGGATGGGAGTCACCCGGCCGCGCTGCTTCCTGGGAAGCTTTGCGACTTAACCCCAAGGCCTTCTTTCGAAGGCCAAAATTGGTTCCCCCGCCCCTGCCAGACGATGTAATGCGAACGGACCTTGAGCGGTGGCAGAGCTAGGCAATCCACTCAAGAGCGCCAACTTCGGAAAAGTTGGCGTGCTTCAAACCCTACAGCAGTCCGGATCCAATGTCACATTCAGATCACGGCGTGTCACAGGAAGTTGAGAGCAGCCCATCGTCTTTTTAGAGCCAGCCGAGCGGGTCAACGACATCGCCGTTGACCATCACTTCAAAGTGGAGGTGGCAGCCCGTGGAGGCGCCGGTGGTTCCGCTCATGGCGACGACGTCACCGCGGGAAACCTTCTGGCCGACCTTGGCCGAGGCCGAGGACAGGTGGTTGTACGTGGTCTCCAGGCCGTTGCCGTGATCGATGACCACGCGGTTCCCCCCGCCGAAGGGATGCCAGCCGTTGAAGGTCACGGTGCCGCTGGCGGCCGCGTGGACCGCCGTGCCGCACTGGGCGGCGAAATCCTGGCCGCGGTGGAACTCCCCCGCGCCCCCGGTAATGGGGCTGACACGGTAGCCGAAGGGCGAGGCCGTGACCAGCTGGTCGAGCGGCGCACCCAGGGTGCCGGCCGATGCCGCGCGGGTGATGGTTCCCACAGATTGGGCGCTCAGCAGCTGCTTGAGTTTCCCGTCCGGATCGCCCTTCGTGGTGACGGCCGTGCGGTTGAAGTCGACTTTGGCGGCGGCAGCAGCGGTGACATCCGGCTGCACGGCAGCGGAGAGTGCGCCGGACCCGCCCGGATTCGAAGCCATCACCGGGCTCGTGACGGGGACCGTCACGGTCAGAACCAGACCAGTTGCGGCCAGGGCGATCCCGGCCTTCTGCCCGACCCCGCTGGCCGCGGCAAAGTCCGTGACCTGGCGGAACGGACTGCGACGGCGACGGCGTTCATCCCGGTGCACGTCCCGCGGGCGTTCGGCCGTGTGTGCGACGACGGGACGCGGCTCCGGTGCGGGACCGGTCGCGCGGCGACGGCCCCTGGAGGTCTGGGTGGTCAAGAACGGTTCCTCTCTGGATGGCCTGCGAAGTTAGCTGTCGGATTCGGGTCAGAGAGATCAAAGACCCGGTCCGCCGTTGCAAGCAGCCACGCGCAGATGCATCCCAGGGGATCCTTCGGTGGAAGCTGCTTGCCGCTGACGGACTTCACCCCAAGGCTGCCGAAGTAGCAGCCGAAAGTGGTTCCCCCGCCCCTGCCAGGAGGTAGTTCTGCGACTGATCCGCTGGCAGGGCTCGGCTTCGGATCAGGTAACGCTTTGGTATCGGTACTGGGCACTAACTATAGGCGATTAAGCCGCCCGGTAATAAATCCGTAACCGCAATTGTGGACAACTCATGGGTCGTCCCATGACCGGCGCGTAGTGGCTGGTCAGGCGACTGTTACAAAGACGTGCGCGGCAACCTCGGGCGGCAGTTCCAGGGCACCTTCGATATCGGGGACGCGGACCGAGATGTACTCCCCCACCCGCTCCAGCGAGACAAGCGCGCCAGGCCTGATTCCGCCCTCGTCGAGCTGGGCCAGAAGCTCCGGCTCCACCTGGATCGGCTCCGCGAGTCGGTTGACCGTAACCCGGGAAGTTACCCCGTAGCCGGCCATGGCCTCCAGCAGGTTCACAGGCCTGTCCACGGGGGCGCCATTGGGAACGCCGCCAAGATCCGCAAGCCCCGGAATAGGGTTTCCGTAGGGCGAGACTGTCGGGTGGTTGAGCATCTCGAAGATTCTTCGCTCGACGCGTTCGCTCATGACATGTTCCCAGCGGCACGCTTCCTCGTGGACGTAGGCCCAGTCGAGCCCGATCACGTCCGCGAGGAGGCGTTCGGCCAGACGGTGCTTGCGCATGACACCGATTGCACGTTTCCGTCCGGTTTCCGTCAGCTCAAGGTGCCGGTCGCCGGAAACAACCACCAGCCCGTCGCGCTCCATCCGGCCGATGGTCTGGGACACGGTGGGGCCGGAGTGGCGGAGCCGTTCGGCGATGCGGGCGCGGAGGGCAACGATGTTTTCTTCTTCAAGTTCCAGAATGGTCCGAAGATACATCTCCGTGGTATCGATCAGATCCGTCATTCAGCTCAGCTCCTCGAGCGCAGTCCTAGCGTCATTCCCACCGTACCGCGTGCGGGCTGCATGCAGGATGCGCCCAGGCGGGAACCGCCGTACGTTCGCATGCCAGCCTAGCCTATTTTGAATTACTCCGGATAATCTTTCGATCGACCTGGAGCTATTGTCCCAGCCCCAGCCGGCCGGCCGTCCCCGGCGTCTCAATGACCGGACTATGACAGGCCTTTTTCCGTATCGCCGGGAGCTGTCAGGCAAAATAAAACAGGCAGAATGAAACAGGCAGAATGAAAAGGGGTGTCCGTGGTAGCCATCCCTGCCCGCCACCTCCCAGCCACGCTACGAACCAGCCGAAAATTGGAGCCACTGTGAGCGACACCAGCATCACGATCCCCGCCAACCTCCTGCCCAGGGACGGACGGTTCGGCGCCGGCCCGTCCAAAGTCCGGCCGGAACAGATGGACGCCCTGACCGCGGCATCGTCGAAGCTGCTGGGGACCTCGCACCGCCAGGCACCCGTGAAGAACCTGGTCGGCTCGGTGCGCAGCGGCCTCAGCGAATTCTTCCGGGCACCGGAAGGCTATGAAGTCGTGCTGGGCGTCGGCGGATCTACCGCGTTCTGGGACATTGCCGGCTTCGGGCTCGTGGAGAACAAAGCGCAGCACCTGTCCTTCGGCGAGTTCGGCTCGAAGTTCGCCTCCGCCACCAACAAGGCGCCGTTCCTTGCCGAGTCCTCCATCATCAAGGCCGAACCCGGCACCCGCCCCACCGCCCGGGCGGAGGCCGGCGTCGACGTCTATGCGTGGCCGCAGAACGAGACCTCAACCGGCGTAGCCGCCCCCGTCCAGCGGGTGGCCGGCGCCGACGAGGGGTCGCTGGTGCTCGTGGACGCGACCTCGGCCGCGGGCGGGCTGGACGTGGACGTGGCGGAGTCGGACGTGTACTACTTCGCACCGCAGAAGAACTTCGCGTCCGACGGCGGCCTGTGGCTGGGCCTGTTCTCCCCGGCCGCGCTGGAACGGGCGGCACGGATCAAGGCCGGCAACCGCTGGATTCCCGACTTCCTTGACCTCCAGACGGCGATCGACAATTCCCGGCTGAACCAGACCTACAACACCCCCGCACTGGCCACCCTGGTGACCCTGGACGCCCAGGTGCAGTGGCTCAACGCCAACGGCGGCCTGGACTTCGCCGCCGGCCGGACCGCGGATTCTGCCGGCCGCATCTACCGCTGGGCCGAAGCGTCCGAATACGCCACGCCGTTCGTGGCCAAGGCCGAGGACCGCTCGAACGTGATCGCCACGATCGACTTCGATGACTCGATCGACGCCGCGGCCATCGCCAAGGTGCTCCGCGCCAACGGCGTCGTCGACACCGAGCCGTACCGCAAGCTGGGCCGCAACCAGCTGCGCATCGCCACCTTCGTGGCGATCGAGCCCGACGATGTCTCGGCACTGCTCGAGTGCATCGATTTCGTCGTGGCGGAACTGAAGAAGTAGCCCCGCGTCCGGCGTCGTCACGGCCCCTGAGAACCTAAGCCGTGACGGCGCCATCGTCGTTTCAGGTCCGTCCGCCCTGCTGAGCCTCCGGCAGCGCGTCCCTGCCGGCACCGGCCGCCCCGGTCCGGCTTTCGACGCGGAAGTACCGCATCCCGTGGGCGCGGCGGTTGAAGTGGAGCCGCAGGTGCTTCGCGCGGATGATCCACACCAGCCCGATCAGGGCCGCCAGCAAGCCGGCGCCCGCCGCGACCGCCATGGACCAGCGGGGGCCGGCGGTGTTTGCCACCCAGCCGACGAGCGGCGCACCAAGGGGGGTTCCGCCCATGAAGATCGCCATGTAGAGGGCCATCACCCGGCCCCGCATTACGGGCTCTGTCGTGGTCTGGACGTACCCGTTGGCGCTCGTCATCATGGTGATCGCGAACAGCCCCACGGGCACAAGTGCGACGCCGTACCAGAAGTAGTTCGGGGCCATCGCTGCGATGCCCGAGGTCACGCCGAAGGCGGCGGCCGCCCCGAAGATGACCCGCAGCCGTGGCTTGCCGCGCCCGGCGGACAGCAGGGCCCCGGCGACGGATCCGATGGCCATGATCGAATTCATCAGGCCGAACGCCCCCGCGTCCAGGCCGAATTCGGTCCCCACCATGGCCGCGATGAACAGGGCGAAATTCAGCCCCAGGGTTCCCACGATGAAGATCGCCACCAGCACCACGACCAAATCCGGACGGTACCTCACATAGCGCAGCCCCTCCCGGATCCTGCCCTTGCCCGCCGGTGCCCGCGGCAGCCGGCGCAGCGACGACGACGGGATTTTCGCCAGGCTCAGCAACAGGGGCACAAAGGTGAGCGTATTAATGAGGAAGACCCAGCCGGGCCCGACGACGGCCGTGAGCACGCCGGCGACGGCCGGACCGATCATCCGGGCAACATTGAAAGACGCGCTGTTTAGGGCCACGGCGTTGGGCAGGTAGTCGTCCTGGACGAGTTCCGAGACGAAGGTCTGCCGGACGGGGGCGTCCAGGGCTGAGACCACCCCGAGCATCAGGGCAAAGGCGTAGACGTGCCAGAGCTGCGCCGCGCCCGTGACCACCAGGATGCCCAGCCCCGCGCTCAGCAGCGCCATGGCGGACTGCGTCAGCACCAGGAGCCGCTTGCGGTTGAACCGGTCGGCGACCAGTCCGGCCACGGGTGCCAGGAAGAGTTGCGGGCCCAGCTGCAGGGCCATTGTGATTCCCACCGCCCCGGCATCGTGCGCCGTCAGGTGAGCGAACACCAGCCAGTCCTGGGCGGTGCGCTGCATCCAGGTGCCAACGTTGGAAATGAGGGCGCCGACGAACCAGATCCGGTAGTTCAGGATGTGCAGGGATTTGAACGTGGACATCAGCCCCAGCCCTCCCCAGACACGCTCCCGGACGCTTCCAACCGCTAGTCGGCCTCGCCCGTTGAGCGTTCCCGCTCGGCGTCGTCGGTGTCGACGTCGGGGTCGGTGTCAGCGGCGTCGTGGTCGGTGTCGGTGTCGACGTCGGGGTCGGTGTCAGCGGCGTCGTGGTCGGTGTCGGTGTCGTCGTCGGTGTCAGCGTCGTCGTCGGTGTCAGCGTCGGCGTCATCCTGCTGGTCGGCATCGGACGCCTGTGACGGCGCTTCGGAACCGGACGGCGCCTCGGCAGCCTCGTCAGCCTGCGCGTCTTCCGGGCGGACCCGTTCGGCCCACGGAACCCAGGCCGGTGCCAGGATGGAGTCCTCGGAGGGCAGGAGCCCAAGTTCGTCCACCGTGACCACCTTGGAGCGCGAGTTGCGTGTCAGCACGGCGTACCACTGCCAGCCCAGGTATCCGGGGAGCCTGGATTCGAACAGGTGGGTCACCAGGCGGTCGCCCTCGCTCCGGGCACCGATGTGCTCGCCGATCTGCTCGGCGGGGGCAATGCCCTCCACCGCGGTGCGGGCGACGTCGACGGCGGCGGCCAGGAAGGCGTCAGGCTTGCCGGTGCGCCAGACGGGCACGCCGGCGCGCGGGCGGATTCCCTGCTTGGAGCCGGTTGCTTTGGCCCCGGCGGGCGCTGCGGTTCCGGCATCCGGCGCCGGCAACTGATCAGGTTCCTGAGTCATCAAAAGCCTTATACGTCCAGCTCGTCGGCAACCTTACGGAGGGCCGCTGCGATCGCCTTGCCCTTGTTGCCTTCCGGGTACTTGCCCGCGGACAGGGTCCCGGACAGGTTATCCAGCACGCTGACGAGGTCCTGGACCAGCGGGGCAAGGTCCTTGGCGCTGGGCCGCTTTGCCTTGGCGATGGACGGCGTCTTGTCCAGCACGCGCAGGCCCAGGGCCTGGGCACCCTTGCGTCCGTCGGCTACACCAAATTCAACACGCGTGCCGGCCTTGAGCTCCGTGATGCCTTCGGGCAGCGCGGACTTGGGCAGGAAGACTTCCTGGCCGTCCTCGCCCGCGAGGAATCCGAAGCCTTTTTCCTTGTCATACCACTTGACCTTGCCGGTAGGCACGTAATCAACCTTCTTCGTTCTGCGGGGACACGGCCGGCGGTCACCGCATCCGCATGGATACGCGGGTTCAGGGTATGACTGCCCGGACCGTGTTGGTCTGTATCTCCAAGGTTATCCTGCCTGGTTCACTTTAACGGCTTGAGGCGCGGGCGATGCCGGACTGTTAGCGTTGCCCCCATGACACTGACGCGTTACCGGCGGCCTTTGATGATCGTAGCGGCCACCCTTGCTGTGCTGTCCCTCGTTGCCGTCGGCGCTGTCATGGCGATGGCCTTCAACAATGCCGTGGCGCCCGCCTGGATTACCTCGACGGCCCTCTACGGCCTCCCGGTGGCATTCCTGCTCATGCTGGCCCTCGTTGTAGACGCGGTGGCAGCCCGGCGCCGCCCGCGCGGGCCCGACGAAAGGTAACGTTGGAGCGATGTCCCTCATCCGCGCGCTCAGCAAGGAACTTCAGGCACGAAGCGACGAATCGTTGCGGGCCTTGTTCTCCGCGCGGCCGGACCTGATTTCTCCCGGCGTCCCGGACTTCGCCGCCCTCGCCGCCCGCGCCAGCGGACGCGTCAGCGTCCAGCGGGCACTCGAACGGCTCAACCGCCCGCAGATGCAGGTCCTGGAAACCCTGCACCTGTGCACCAACGCCGATACCGGGCACAGCGCGTCGGCGGCGATGCTGAAGAAACTGATCAACGGCTCCTCGGTTGCCGCCGTCGACCGGCTCCTCCATTCCCTGCAGGAACTGGCCCTCGTCCACCGCGCAGATCCGCCGCACGGCGCGACCCCCGCCGCCGCCAAGCAGCGCCACTACCTTCCGGTCGGCAGCCTCAAGGACGTGATTGGCATCTACCCTGCGGGGCTGGGGCGCAGCTACACCGAACTGGTGCGGCTCCAGCCTGCTTTCGCGCAGCGCGTGGTGCAGCTGGTGGGGGAACTTCACCGCGCCGGGGCGTCCATCTCTCCCGCCACGACGCCGATGGAAGCCGCCCTGTCCCTGCAGCACTGGACGGCAACACCGGAATCGCTCCAGCAAATCCTGGCCACCGCACCGGACCGGACCGCCGCCCTTCTGGCCCGGTTCGGGAACTGGGCCATGGGCGCCGTCCCGCAGGCGCAGCGCCGGGCGTCCGTGCTCCACGAAGGCGCCGACGTCGGCCCCGTGGACTGGCTGCTGGCGCGCGGGCTGCTGGTACCGCTGGACGCCGCGCACGTCGAACTGCCGCACAGCGTCGGAGTGTCGCTGCGCGGCGGGTTTGTCATCGAGAACTTTTCGCTCACGCCGCCTGTCCCCCGGCTGGGCAACACGAGCGCGGGGCTGCGCCGAAACGCCGCGTTGGGCGCCATCGCCGAGACGCTGCGGCTCGTCGGCGAAGTGCTCTACACCGTGCGCGAACAGCCGCTGGCGACGCTGCGAAGCGGGGGCGTCGGGGTCCGGGAGATGAAGCGGCTGGCGGATTCCCTGCGGATGGACGTGCACGAGGCCGGCGTCCTCGCGGAGCTCTGCGGAATGGCCGGTCTGCTGCGGCTGGACGTCGACAGTTCTGCGTGGGTGCAGCCGCCGCAGCTGGAGTGGCTGTCGCTGCCGCGGCAGGAGCAGTGGCTGTGGCTGGTCAACGCCTGGCTGGCCAGCGAGCGCGCACCGTCCCTCGTGGGCCAGCCGGTGAATGCTGCCGCCCCGGGCCCGGCCGGGCACCGGGGCCCGGCCGGGACCACCATCAATGCGCTCTCCGCCGAGGCGCAGCGGCCGGACGCCCCGGTGGTCCGGAAAAGGGTCCTGGAAATCCTGCACGAACTCACCCTTGAGGCCGTGGCGCCCAACGGGCAGGCCCCCGTCCTCGATGCCGCCGCCGTGCTGGAGCGTGCCGAGTGGACGCAGCCCCGGATGGCCAGGCGCTTCAGCTCGCTGATCCGCGGCATCCTCGCGGAGGCCGAGATGCTTGGCCTGATCGGCTCCGGGGCGCTGAGCCAGCTGGGCGCCGCGATCGCCGCCGAGCAGCCGGACGACGCCCTGGGGATCCTGGGCGAACACCTGCCGGCGGCCCTGCAGCACGTGTTGCTGCAGGCGGACCTGACGGCGGTGGCGCCGGGCTACCTCGACCCCGAACTGAGCGAACGGCTCCTGACCATGGCCACGGCCGAAGGGCAGGGACCGGCCACCATTTACCGGTTCTCCGTCTCCTCCGTGCGCCGGGCCCTCGACACCGGCCAGGACGCCGCGGCGATGCTGGACTTCCTGCGCCAGCATTCGGCCACCGCCATCCCGCAGCCCCTCCAGTACCTCATCGAAGACACCGCCGCGCGCCATTCCCGGCTCCGGGTGGGGGCCGCGGCCAGTTTTATCCAAAGCGAGGACGAGGCTGCCCTGCTGGAACTGCTCAACGCCCCGGCCGTGGCTGGCCTCGGGCTGGTGCGCATCGCGCCCACCGTGGTCGTCTCCCACGCCGCGCCCCGGGAAACCGCCCAGGCCCTCCGGGGTTTGGGGCTCGCCCCGGTCCTGGAGGAAGCTGCCTCCGCCATCGTCCGGCTGCGCCGCAGCACCCCTGCGCCCGGCAGCGGCCGGCCGGTCTACACCGCCCCTCGGACCGCTCCGCCGGAGGCCGACATCGAGGCCCAGCTGGCCGTGCTGCGCGCCAACGGGTCCCGGGCGCCGGGCTCCGGCGCCCACCCGCCGGCGGCACCGGGCAGCGAGGAAGCGACCCAGCTGGGCCTCGAGACCCTGCTGAAGGCGATCCGCCTCAGGCAGCGGGTCATCATGAATGTCGTGGACAGCATGGGGAATGCCACCCGCGAGACGGTTGTTCCGGTAGCAGTGAATGGCGGGCGGGTGCGGGTGTTCGATCCGGACAAGGAAATCGAGCGGGTCCTGTCCATCCACCGCATTATCGACGTAGAAGCTACAGAGGAATTGTTCCAGTGAATGACGGGCCCCTGATCGTCCAGAGTGACAAGACCATCCTGCTGGAGGTCGACCACGAACTCGCAACGGAGGCCCGTCACGCCATCGCGGCGTTCGCCGAGCTGGAACGGGCCCCGGAGCATGTGCACAGCTACCGGCTGACGCCGCTGGGGCTCTGGAACGCCCGGGCGGCCGGGCTGGACGCCGAAAAAGTGCTGGACACCCTGCTCACGTACTCCCGATTCCCCGTGCCCCATTCCCTGCTGATCGACGTCGAAGAGACCATGTCCCGGTACGGCCGGCTCCGGCTGGAGAAGGACCCGCAGCACGGCCTGGTCATGCGCACCTCCGACTACCCGGTGCTCGAGGAAATCAGCCGCGCCAAGAAGATCGCCCCGCTGCTCGGGCCACGGATCGACGGCGAGACGGTGGTGGTGCATTCCTCCCAGCGCGGCCAGCTCAAGCAGCTGCTGCTCAAGCTTGGCTGGCCGGCCGAGGACCTGGCCGGCTACGTGGACGGCACCCCGCACCCCATCATGCTCAACGAATCGGGCTGGAAGCTGCGGCCCTACCAGCAACTGGCCGCGGAGAACTTCTGGGCCGGCGGCAGCGGCGTCGTCGTCCTTCCCTGCGGCGCCGGCAAGACGCTGGTCGGCGCGGCCGCCATGGCCACCAGCTCCACCACCACACTGATCCTGGTGACCAACACCGTCGCCGCGCGGCAGTGGAAGGACGAGCTCCTCAAACGCACGTCGCTGACCGAGGAGGAGATCGGCGAGTACTCCGGCTCCGTTAAGGAAGTCCGGCCGGTCACGATCGCCACCTACCAGGTCCTGACCACGAAGCGCGGCGGGCTGTACCCGCACCTGGAGCTCGTGGACGGCAACGACTGGGGCCTGATCATCTACGACGAGGTCCACCTGCTGCCCGCGCCGATCTTCCGGATGACGGCGGACCTGCAGGCCCGCCGGCGGCTCGGGCTGACCGCCACGTTGGTGCGGGAGGACGGCCGGGAGGGCGAGGTCTTCAGCCTGATCGGGCCGAAACGCTACGACGCGCCGTGGAAGGACATCGAGGCCCAGGGCTACATCGCCCCGGCCGATTGCGTGGAAGTCCGGGTGGACCTGCCCCGCGACGAACGGGTGGCCTATGCCATGGCCGAGGACGCCGACAAATACCGGCTGTGTGCAACCTCCGAGACGAAGACCCGGGTAGTCGAAGAACTCGTCGCCGAACACGCCGGGGAACAGCTCCTGGTGATCGGGCAGTACATCGACCAGCTCGACGAGATCGGCGAGCGCCTGGGCGCGCCGGTGATCAAGGGCGACACGTCGGTGAAGGAGCGCCAGCGGCTGTTCGACGCGTTCCGCGCCGGCGAGGTGCAGACCCTGGTGGTGTCCAAGGTCGCCAATTTCTCCATCGACCTGCCCGAGGCGTCGGTCGCGATCCAGGTCTCCGGTTCATTCGGGTCCCGCCAGGAGGAGGCCCAGCGCCTGGGCCGGCTGCTGCGCCCGAAGAAGGACGGCCGCTCCGCCCGGTTCTATTCGCTCGTGGCCAGGGACACCCTGGACCAGGATTTCGCCGCGAAGCGGCAGCGGTTCCTCGCCGAGCAGGGGTACGCCTACCGGATCATGGACGCCAAGGACGTCGGCACCGCGGGCTAGGCGGGGGCCGGGGATGCGGCCATGCAACACACAACCTCCATTCAGAAAACTCCCAGAGTCTGGGAGCATCATGGGAACATGAAGAAGAACGGTCCCGAAGCCAAGCTCCTCGTCGTCGATGACGAACCGAACATCCGCGAGCTGCTCTCCACGTCCCTGCGCTTCGCTGGTTTTGAAGTCGTCTCGGCCGGCAGCGGACGCGAGGCGCTGGCTGCTGCTGAGTTGCACTCCCCCGATCTGGCGGTGCTGGACGTCATGCTGCCGGACATGGACGGCTTCACCGTTACCCGCCGCCTGCGCGCCGCCGGCAAGCACTTCCCGGTCCTGTTCCTCACGGCCAAGGACGACACCGAGGACAAAGTCACCGGCTTGACCGTGGGCGGGGACGATTACGTCACCAAACCGTTCAGCCTCGACGAGGTGGTGGCCCGCATCCGCGCCGTACTCCGGCGCACGCAACCCCAGGTCGACGACGACGCCGTGATCCGGGTCGATGACCTCCAGCTCGACGACGACGCCCACGAGGTCCGCCGCGGCGGGACCGTGATCGAGCTCTCGCCCACGGAATTCAAGCTCCTGCGCTACCTCATGCTCAATCCGAACCGGGTCCTGTCCAAGGCCCAGATCCTCGACCATGTATGGGAGTACGACTTCAACGGCGACGCCTCGATCGTGGAGTCCTATATCTCCTACCTGCGCCGCAAAGTGGATATCGACCCCGACGCGCCCGCGCTGATCCAGACCAAGCGCGGCGTCGGCTACGTCCTGCGGACCGCGGAGAAGCGCTGACCTTGCTGCACCGCTGGAAATCGGCGTCGCTGCGCTCTCAGCTCGTCGCCATCATGATGGCGCTCATGCTCGTGGCCCTCACCGCCACGGGCGCGGGCACGCTGACGCTGCTCCACAGCTTCCTGCAAGGCCAGGTGGACGACAAACTTCGGGCTGCCGTCGAATCGCAGCAGTCCTTCACCCAACTGCAGGAAACCGCGTCCAACGTCCCCACCGACTACTCGCTGATGCTCTTCAGCCCGGGCGTGAAGCCCTGGGTCTTCGGCGGGGACAAGGACTCCCACCCGGCCATCACCACCTTTTCCGCGGTCGAGGCCCGGGAGAGCCATCAGGTCCCGTTCCAGGTGCGCGGATCCGATGGCGGCAACTGGAGGGTCGTGGCGGTCAACGTCGTGGACAACAACAACCGCGGCGCCGTCGTCGTCATCGGCCTCCCCCTGAACCCGGTCGATTCCGTCATGGAACACGCCGCCCTGGTGGTGGTCGGAGTCGGGCTGCTCACGCTCGTCCTGGCGTTCTTCATCGCCACATGGACCGTCACGCGGTCCTTCCGGCCGCTGGCCCGGGTGGAGAAGACGGCCGCCGCGATCGCCGCGGGAGACTTGTCCCAGCGTGTGGAGGTGGAGAACCCGGGCACGGAGGTGGGCCGGCTTGGGAGCTCGCTCAATGCCATGCTCGCGCACATTGAGACGGCCTTCGCCGCCAGGATGGCGTCCGAGGCGCGGATGCGGCGCTTCGCCGCCGACGCCTCGCACGAACTGAGAACCCCGCTGGTGACCATCCGCGGGTTCTCCGAGCTGTACCGGCACGGGGCGTTGTCCACCCCGGAAGACGTGGCCACGGCGATGGGGCGGATCGAAAGCGAAGCCAAACGCATGGGAGCCATGGTCGAAGACCTGCTGCTGCTGGCCAGGATCGACGAACAGCGGCCGTTGCAGCAGAAGCCCGCGGACCTGCTGCTGCTGGCCAACGACGCCGTGGTGGACACCCAGGCGAGCGACCGCAGCCGCACCATCACCCTCACCGGGATTGACGGCGCGGCCCCGGCCGCCGCCCCGGTGCTGGGCGACGAAGCCAAACTGCGCCAAGTGGTCAGCAACCTGGTCGGCAATGCCCTGCGCTACACGCCGGAGGGCACCCCAGTCGAAATTGGCGTCGGGGTCCGGACCGCACCGGACGGAACACGGCAGTCCGTGATCGAGGTCCGGGACCACGGACCGGGGGTTCCGGATGAGGAGGCGGCCCGTATTTTTGAGCGCTTCTACCGGGCCGACACCTCCCGGACCAGGGAGACCGGCGGCAGCGGACTTGGCCTGGCGATCGTGGCCGCCATCGTCGGCTCGCATTCCGGGTCCGTGCGGGTCGGGAAGACCGACGGCGGCGGTGCCACGCTGGTGGTCAGCATCCCGCTCCTGGACGAAGAGGCCACGGAACGGTCCACAGCGGACTTATCCACATAGGGGCCGACGGCGGTGTCCGGCCGGCACGCCGCCCGCCTACGCTCGAGGTGTCCGGAAGATCCGGATGAGGCAGCCGCTCCCCGCCAGCTCTCACCGAAAATGTCACCGCAATACCTCACCGCAGACCCGCTGACGTTCACCGTGCTCCGCCGGGCCGCGGCCGCCTCCCGAGCATTCGAGAGGCATTTCCATGAGCATCATCTCCGTCGATACCGAACTCCTCCAGCTAAAGTCCGCCAACGTGCAGGCCACAGTGGAGAGGATCAGCGCGGACGTCCACGCCATGAAACGGGGGCTGGACGAGCTCCAGGGCAGCTGGCGGGGCTCCGCGGCGACTAATTTCCAAACCCTCGTGGCCGAGTGGACGCTGACCCAGGGCAGGGTCGAGGCGTCCCTGGCGTCCATCAACCTCGCGCTGAACTCCGCTGCCGCCACCTATGCGCAGGCGGAACTGGGCAATGCGCAGCGCTTCACGTGAGCCGCACGCGCCCTCAGGCCTCGGGTGTGCCCTGGTGGAAGCGCAGGCGCCATTGGGCGCCTTCAAGGACCCACAGGGAGCTGCGCAGGGCTGATCCCTCACGGGTGTGGCTGCGGTAGGTCAGCAGGATGGTCTTCTCACCCAGCCGGTCCGCGCCCAACAGTTCCAGCTCCACGGCTCCGCCCGGGTTGTCCTCGAGTGACATCATCATGGCGTCGCGGGTCCAGATCCGGCCGGAGCTGCCGATTTCGGTGAAGTCCGGGTGGAGCAGCACGCCCGTGCGGCCCAGGTCCGCCCGGGTTTCGGGGCGGAGCAGTTCGCGTTCGAGGGACTCGACGACGGCTTCGGCGCTGGCCTCCGCCCGGTCTACGGCAGGTTCTTCTTCGAGTTCGCTGAAGAGGTCCGGTTCGTCGTAGGTCCCCGGCGCGCCAAAGAGTTCCTGCTGGCCGGCCGGCGCCGGGGCTGCCTGCGGCCGGGTCGCGGCCGCAGGGGCGGCGGCGGACTGGGCGGCGGGCTGCATCTTGTCCTGCTGTGTCATGCCCTGCTGTGTCATGCCCTGCTGTGTTTTGCCCGCTGGGGGTTCGCCCGCTGGCGGTTCGCCCTCCGGGGTGCCGAACCCGGGACCCTGCCGGACGGCCACGCCCTGCTGGTACGCCGTGGCCGCTGCCCGGGCGCGGACGTCCGCCGCCTCGTTGAGCTCGTGCCCCGCGTGGCCCCGCACCCACTCGAAGGTGTACTTGCGGCCCACGAGCGCCTGGTCGATGTCCTTGAGGAGGTCCACGTTCAGCACCGGCTTGCCGTCGGCTTTGCGCCAGCCCTTGCGTTTCCAGCCGGGCATCCACTTGGTCACGGCGTTGATGACGTACTGGCTGTCGCAGAGGATCAGCAGGTCTTCCCTGGGCATGTGCGCCGTTGCCCGGAACAGGTCCAGCACCGCCATCAGTTCGCCCTGGTTGTTCGTGCCGTGGGGCCACCCCCCGGCCCGCCAGCAGTCGTCATTCACGTACCAGGCCCAGCCGGCCGGGCCAGGATTTCCTAAGGCCGAACCGTCGGCCGCTGCTGTAATCGTCACTGACCTATCCTGCCAGAACCCGCCGACGCCCACCGACGCTCCCTTGGACAGGGGCAGCGCTTAACCGGCGACGGCGGCCCCACCCGAAGGTGGGACCGCCGTCGTCGAACAGCCGGTGATGGCTGGCGCGGGTGGTTAGAAACCGCCCATGCCGCCCATGCCGCCCATGTCGTCGCCGCCGCCCATCGGGGCGCCACCCTTCTCGGGCTTGTCGGCTACAACGGCCTCGGTGGTGAGGAAGAGGCCGGCGATGGAAGCCGCGTTCTGCAGGGCAGAGCGGGTTACCTTGACCGGGTCGTTGATGCCGGCGGCCAGCAGGTCGACGTACTCGCCGGTGGCGGCGTTGAGGCCGTGGCCTGCGGGCAGGCCGCGGACCTTGTCCACGACGACGCCGGGCTCGAGGCCGGCGTTGAAGGCGATCTGCTTCAGCGGGGCGTCGATGGCAACGCGGACGATGTTCGCGCCCGTTGCTTCGTCACCGGAGAGCTGCAGGTTCGCGAATGCCTTGGCACCGGCCTGGATCAGGGCAACGCCACCGCCGGCGACGATGCCCTCTTCGACAGCAGCCTTGGCGTTGCGGACGGCGTCCTCAATGCGGTGCTTGCGTTCCTTGAGCTCGACCTCGGTTGCGGCACCGGCCTTGATGACTGCAACGCCGCCGGCCAGCTTGGCCAGGCGCTCCTGCAGCTTCTCGCGGTCGTAGTCGGAATCGGAGTTCTCGATCTCGGCGCGGATCTGGGACACGCGGCCGGCGATCTGGTCGGCGTCGCCTGCACCCTCGACGATCGTGGTCTCGTCCTTGGTGACAACAACCTTGCGGGCCTTGCCAAGGAGTTCGAGTCCGGCGGTCTCAAGCTTGAGGCCGACTTCCTCGGAGATGACCTGGCCACCGGTGAGGATGGCGATGTCGGCCAGCTGCGCCTTGCGGCGGTCGCCGAAGCCCGGAGCCTTGACGGCGACGGACTTGAAGGTGCCGCGGATCTTGTTGACGATCAGGGTGGCCAGGGCCTCGCCCTCGATGTCTTCGGCAATGATCAGCAGCGGCTTGTTGGACTGCATGACCTTTTCCAGGACAGCAACCAGTTCCTTGACGTTGGAGATCTTGGAGTTGACGATCAGGATGTACGGATCCTCAAGGACCGTTTCCTGGCGCTCAGCGTCGGTGACGAAGTAGGCGGAGATGTAGCCCTTGTCGAAGCGCATGCCTTCGGTCAGCTCCAGCTCGAGGCCGAACGTGTTCGACTCCTCGACGGTGATGACGCCTTCCTTGCCGACCTTGTCGAGGGCTTCGGCGATCAGGGCGCCGATCTCGTTGTCGCCGGCGGAGATGGACGCGGTGGCGGCGATCTCTTCCTTGGTCTCAATTTCCTTGGCGGAGGCCAGGAGCTCGACGGTGACCGCGTCAACAGCCTTCTCGATGCCGCGCTTGAGGGACAGCGGGTCAGCGCCGGCCGCGACGTTGCGCAGGCCTTCCTTGACCAGGGCTTGTGCCAGCACGGTTGCCGTGGTGGTGCCGTCGCCTGCGACGTCATCCGTCTTCTTGGCAACTTCCTTGACCAGCTCGGCGCCGATCTTTTCGTAGGGATCGTCCAGCTCGATCTCCTTGGCGATGGAAACACCATCGTTGGTGATCGTGGGGGCGCCCCACTTCTTTTCGAGGACGACGTTGCGTCCCCGCGGGCCGAGGGTGACCTTGACGGCGTCGGCGAGGATGTTCAGGCCCCGCTCAAGACCGCGGCGTGCCTCTTCATCAAATGCAATGATCTTGGCCATAACGGCAGTAGTCCTTTCGGGACAGTCGTTAAGAATGAACCTTCGCTGTGGTGCCCGCGACGGACGATCCCAACCCCGCGGCCTCTGTATGCCGCCGGGTCCGGGATCTCACCCCAGCAAGGTGTTTCTTTAGCTCCTGGACCGGCTGCCCCACTTCGCGGCCGGGCGGACCGGGCGTCGTGTTAGCAGTCAGTGCGCTGGAGTGCTAAATCAATAATTAGCACTCCCCCGGGGAGAGTGCAAGCAGTGGCGGGCCGGAACCGGCCGCCACGCGGGCACAATACGCTACGAGCGATCAGCCGCCGCTGCTGCTCGCGGCTTCTGTGCCGTCCACCGTGGGCAGGTTGTCCTCGCCGTAGGTCGAAACCATGTAGTTCGCTTCGGTGATGTCGCCGTGGGCATCAAAGTTGATCCGTCCGGACTGGCCGTCGTAGTCCGGCCGCTGGCCTGCCCGGAGGACGCCGACGCAGTCCTTGTAGCTCGTGCATGACTCGCTGGGCGGCTGGCTGCCGCCGGCCCCGGTTCCGCCTGCTGCCGGGGTTCCGCCGGAGACCGCGACGAGGGACGCCGCGATGGAGGTGCCGGCGTCGTCCTCTGCGGCGGCGGCGGCGACGGCGGCCAGGACGACGGCGTCGTACGTCTCGGCGGCGAACACCATGTCCTTCAGCCCGGGATCAACGGCCACGAGGTCCGCCTGGAAGGCGGCGGAGGGAAACACGCCGGGCAGGATCCCGCGTGCACCCTCGAGCGCCCGGGCGCCCAGACCAGAGCCGTACTTGCTGACTGCTCCGTCACTGAGGACCAGCTTCTTGCCGGCGAGGCCGGCGTTGTTCAGCTCGGCGATGGCGCCCTGTGCGCCGTCGCGCGAGACCAGGATGACGGCGTCGGGGTTGGCGGCCTTAGCGGCGGCGACAGCCTGCTGCGCCTGGCCGGGGGTGAACTCCGCGTCCGCCACGACCTCCAGTCCGGACTGTTTCGCCGCACCAACGACGGCGGCGGCGATGTCTTTGCCGTAGTCGCCTTCCTCATGCAGCACCGCCAGGGTCCTGGCGCCGCCGTCTTTGACCAGTTTGGCGAGGACGGATGCCTGGGCGACGTCGGCGGCCGAGGTGCGGAAATAGTAGCCGCCGCTCTTGTAGTTGCTGAGCGCGGCGGCGGTGTTGGCCGGGGAGATCACGGCTACCTTGGCGTTGGCGAGCACGTCGATGGCGGCCGGGGCACGGCTGGAATCGGTCGGGCCGATCACGACGTCGGCCTTGGCGGCAACCAGCGCTTTCGCCTGGGCGGCGGTGTCCGTGCTGATGGTTTCCGGCAGCAGCTCCACCGGTTTGCCTTTGTGCCCGCCGGCAGCGTTGATCTCCTTGACGGCAAGTTTGGCCGCCGCGAGCTCGGAGGCGTTGAGGAAGTTCTGATTGCCCGTGTTGTCCAGGATCAGGCCGATGCGCAGGGTGCCGTCACCGCTGGCGTCGGCGCTGGCCACGCGGGCACTGCCCGCGGGGCCCAGGCAGCCCGTCAGGGCCAGGGCCGCTACTGTGCCCGCCGCCAGGGCGCGGCCCAGCGGCAAATGTCCTCCGCGGCGCCCGGCCGCGTTCCTTGGGGCGTTCGTGACGGCAGCCAGTACCACTAGGCGGGCCGGACGCTTTCGGCCTGCGGGCCCTTTTCGCCCTCGCCGACTTCCAGTTCCACCCGCTGGCCCTCGTCCAGGGCGCGGTAGCCTTCCCCGACGATCGCGGACCAGTGCACGAAGACGTCGTTCTCGGAACCGTCCACGGCGATGAAGCCGTAGCCCTTTTCGGCGTTGAACCATTTGACGGTTCCCAGTGCCATGGTGTCCACACTTTCAGCTAGCTTGCGTGCGGCCCACCTCGATGTGCGCCGCGGACTGCGAAAAGAAATCCGCAGATACTGTACCCACAGCGTCCCCCAGGAACGCCGGCGGCGGGCAGGGCCCCCGCCTAATAGTTATTGAGGCGTAACCGGATTGGCTACTGGTAGCCGGGGCCGAGCACGACGACAAGGGGCATGTTGAACTCGGCAGAGTCCACGAGGGTGTCGACGCCGAGGAGGGCTCCGAGTGCCTCCGCATTGCCCTTCTGCTCGATGCCGCTGTAGAAGATCACCGACGTCTGTTGCGGGACACCGCCCCAGTTGCCTGTCTCGCCCAGGACCCAGCCGTCGGAGGTGACGGTGCCGCCGACGCGGGTGGCGAGGCCGGCGGTGGTGGTCGCGTTGTAGATCGTCACCGGCTGCGTCTTGTCGACGGCGGCGGCTGTGGCGCTCGGCGTAGCTGACGGCGAAGCCGCCGGCGCGGCGGCGGCGTCCGTGCCGGCCGGCTCCGGGCTCGTCGGCGTGGGACTGGGGCTCATGGTGCTCGTGGCGGACGGGCTGCTGCTGGCAGATGCGGACGCGCTGCCACCGGCCGTCACGGCCGCGGCCTGGCCTGCGGAGAAGCCGAGCTTCGGCAGGATCAGGAAGGCCACCAGGCCGATGGCCAGGGCTACGCAGCCAGCCGCCAGGATCGGCGCCAGGCTCCGCCGCCGCGATGCCGCGACGGCCCGGTGGACTCCCTGCCGGGTAGAGGTCTCCGGGACCCGATCAAATTCATCCCGAGCGTATTTGGTCATGGTAAAACGACGTCCTTGCTGATTTCATACGGGGTGCCCGAGGCCGGAACGGACGCAACAGGACGTGCGCATCCGGCTGCTCGTGACGCGACTTTACGAATCTGTTCCCAGACGACGGGCAGTGCGGGCACGTTGGCGTGATGTACGTAGTCTACGCAATCTCTTGACCAGCATGGGATCGTGGGCCAGCGCATCCTCGGTATCGATGAGGGCATTGAGGATCTGGTAGTAGTGCGTGGCGGACAGATCGAACAGCTCGCGGATGGCCTGTTCCTTGGCCCCGGCGTACTTCCACCATTGCCGCTCCAAGGCCAGCATCTGCTGGTCGCGGGCGCTCAGCGCAGACTCCGCGGACACCCCGTCCGGGCCCGCGCCGGCGGTTGGGAATCCGGCAGAATCCCCCGCGAGCACGTGCTCTTGCGCTGTTTCGGCCACGACACACTCCTGGTTGATTCCGAAAAACCTGGCTGGTATCCGTTAAAAAGTCAGTCCCAATGCTACGGCCGAATGACAGGGTTGTCATTCGGGCGGGCGCAGAAACGGGCCTTAGCTGGGGAAGAATGGGTGCTGTGTTTGATGCCGAGTTTGACCCCGCCAGTGAACCCGACGCGCTGTTCGAGCTGGAGCCCGCAGCCGCGGACACCCTTAGCTTCGCGGACCTGGCACGCAGGCCGCTGGACGCGCTGGTTGCTCCGGACTGGGCGGAGCCGCTGGCGCCGGTGGAGGCGCAGTTGCGCGAAGCCCTCGCCTTTGTCGCGGGCGAAGTGGCCGCCGGGCATGGCGTTCTGCCATCGCCGGCAAACCTGCTGCGGGCTTTCCGGCAGCCCCTGGCCGGCGTCCGCGTGCTGGTGGTGGGCCAGGACCCGTATCCGACGCCGGGGCACGCCGTGGGGTTGTCCTTCGCCGTGGACGGCGCCACCCGGCCGATCCCCCGCAGCCTGGCAAACATCTACAAGGAACTTCAGGCCGATCTCGGCTTCCCCCCGCGCGTCCACGGGGACCTCAGCCACTGGGCGGACCAAGGCGTACTGCTGCTCAACAGGGTGCTCAGCGTCCGTGCCGGCGCGGCGGGCTCGCACCGGAACAGGGGCTGGGAGGCTGTGACGGCGGCGGCCATCCGGGCAGTCGCCGGCCGCTCGTCCGTATCCGGCGCGGGCCATGCCCCCCTGGTGGCGATCCTGTGGGGGAAGGATGCCGAGTCCGTGCGGCCGCTGCTGGGGTCCGCAGCCGTGATCGCCAGCGCCCACCCCAGCCCGCTCTCGGCCTCGCGCGGCTTCTTCGGGTCCCGGCCGTTCAGCCGGGCCAACGCCCTGCTGCTGCAACAAGGCAACGGGACGGTCGACTGGGAGCTTCCGCCGTTGCCGTAACAGGCCCCCGCGCAAAGCTCCCGCCGGGGGTTCTTGGTTAGGCTTAGCTGCATGACATCCGTCCCCGCAGCCACCACCGCCACCCGGAACTCGCGCCCCCAGACCGATCTGACGGTCCTGCGCAGGGAGCAGCTCTCCCCGCACATGGTCCGGATCATCGCCGGGGGCCCCGGCTTCGCCGGGTTCGTCAACAACGACTATGTGGACCGGTACGTCAAGATCGTCTTTCCGCAACCCGGCGTCGAATACCCGGATCCGCTGGATTTGTGGGCCATCCGGGAAACCATGCCGCGCAGTCAGTGGCCGCATACGCGGACCTACACGGTCCGCTGGGTGGACCCGGAGGCGCAGGAACTGGCCATTGACTTTGTGATCCACGGCGACGAGGGGCTCGCCGGCCCCTGGGCGGCCTCGGCCCAGCCCGGCGATCGCCTGACTTTCACCGGCCCCGGCGGCGGGTACAACCCGGATCCGGCCGCGGACTGGTACCTGTTTGCCGGCGATGAATCAGCGTTGCCGGCCATCGGCGCGGCGATCGAATCCCTGCCGGAAGATGCCCGCGGCCTCGCCCTGCTCGAAGTGGACAGCGACGCCGACGTCCAGGCCATCGCCGGGCCGGCCGGCGTCGAATTGCGCTGGCTGCTGCGCGGCGGCGCACCCGCCGGTGAGAGCGAACTGCTGGTCACGGCGGTGCGCGACGCCGAGTGGCCCGAGGGCCGGGTGCAGGTCTTCGCCCACGGCGAGCGGGGCTACATGAAGGGCCTCCGGGACGTGTTCTACGTGCAGCGCGGGCTGGGGCGGGCCCAGGTGTCCCTCTCGGGCTACTGGGCCAAGGGCCGGGTGGAGGACGACTTCCAGGCGGAGAAGAAGCTCCCCATCGGCAAGATCTAACGAGGCAAGATCTAGCGGCGCGAGATTAGGCGGCGCGAGATTTTGCGCTGCGGAGTTTCCCCACCTTTGCCACCACGACGCCGGGACACGCCGGCGCGGCGGGCTGACACGCCGTCGCGTCCCGGCAAAAGTGGGGAAACCCGGCGCCTTAGGGGAGCCGGACGGGCATTCCTCGCAAGATCTAGCGGCGGCGGGCCCTGCGCCGTTCGTTGCTCGCCAGGCTCCGCGTCAGGGGCCGCGCCAGGGTGTCGCCGAGCACGATGCCGGCAGCGACACCGAGCACGATGGCCCCGGCGTTGAGCATGCCGCCGGCGCCCATGAGAATCTCCGATTCCTCGATGGTCAATACATACATCGACCGGAATATAGTGAGTCCGGGGAGCAGAATCAGCGCGGCGGGAACGGCCACCACTAGCTGTGGGGCGCCCATCCGGAGGGCCACGACGCGGGCCAGCAGGCCGATCACCACGGCAGCGAGGGCCGGGGCGAAGCGGGATCCGATGCCCAGGGCGTCGCCGCCGATGAGGACCAGGTAGCCCACCACCCCCACGGCCGCCGTCGGCAGCAGCAGCTTCCAGCTGGTCTGTTCCGTGATGCCGATCATCAGCACCGCGATGGCGATCAGGATGACGATCACCCACAAGTCATACTTGGGCGGGAATGTTTTGGTGACGTCTATGGGATCCATGCCGGTCATGTCCCCCACAACGAACCCGACGGCGATTCCGGCGACCAGCGCCCCGAAAGTCAGCATGGTGGACAGGAACCGGCCGGCCGCCGTGACGGGGAAGCCGTTGATCGCATCCTGCACCGAGGACACCAGGCGTCCCGTCGGCAGGAGCAGCAGGATCCCGCCGACCACCACGATCTCGGGGGCAATCTGCACTCCCAGCGGGCTGCCGAAGCGCCACAGCAGCAGGGCGATGATGGTCACCAGGAACGAACACGAGGCAGTGATGAAGAAGTCCGGCGTACGCCAGCGACCCAGCTGGCGGGCCAGCAGGCTGACCAGAAGGTTGGAGAGGAACGCGACGACCGAGGCGCCCAGTCCGCCGCCCAGGACACCGACGAAAACGGCAGAGAACACGCCGAAGGCCACGGTGACCATCCACCGCGGGAACGGCTTGGCGCTGCGGGTGATGTCCTCAAGCCGGCGCACGGCTTCCTCGCGGCCGACGCCGCCGGCCACGATGTCCGTGACCAGCTGGTGCACTTGCGAGAGGCCCGCGTAGTTGTTGGTCCAGGACCGCACCACGCGGAGCAGTGAGATGGGTGTCTGGTCCTTGGGTGCGTAGTTGATGGCCACCGACTGGTTGGTGATGTCCACCTCGATGTTCTTGAGGCCAAGCGCGGCGGTGATGGCGATGATGCTGGTCTCGACTTCGAGGGCGCCGGCCCCGTATCGGAACATGGATTCGGCCAGCTTCAGGGCGAAGTCGATGGTTTTGCGGGCAGAGGCGTCCACCCCGCCAACCTGGATCATCGGGTTGGCGTAGGGGCTGCCGGCGAGCCGGTCGACGATGCTCATCGGCGCGGTGGGCGGGTTCTCGCCCTGGACCAGGCGGCGCAGCATCCTCTTGGCGGCGGCGTTCTGGCGCACCTGCATGGCCGACATTGGCTGGGTCCGGGGCAGGCCGTCCGTGGGTGGCCTGCGGTGGCCGTCGTTTCCGTTGTTCATTCCGGCCTCCTCACTGTCCTTGGCTGACCTTGATTGTCTCTGGCTCGGTTTAGTAAAACTGCTGGCCCGTGCGCCGGGTGTAGACCTGGCGGGCCACGCGCTCCCCCGCCATCATCCAGGCCTTGTACTTCAGTGGGCTCAGGACTTGGTCATAGCAGCCGACGAAGTCGGTCACGGTCTTGCTGAAGCTGGTCTTGAAGAGCCCCAGCCCATGGAACGGGTTCGACGTGTCCTTGAGCTTGTCGCTCGGGGGCGTGCCGCAGAAGTCGTATTCGGTGCAGCCGAGGTCCTTGACCTGGTTGATCGCGGTCCACTGCACGAGGTGCGAGTCACCGTACTGGCCACGCTTCTGCAGGGAGCCGCCGTCCTTGTACGTTCCCTTGCGGCCGTAGTTGATCACGAACGCGCCCACCGAGGGCACGCCGTTTTCGTACACGAAGAGCAGCCTGCCCTGATCCCGCTTCAGAAAGTTGGTCCAGAACTGGCGGTAGTACTCGTACTCGCGCACCCGGACCTGGGACTTGGCTTCCACCGTGGTGGTCATTAGGGCATACATGGCCCGGAAGTTCTCTTCCGTGGGCTCGACGTTGTGGACTTCCACGCCCTCGCGGATGGCGCGGCGCACGGCGTTGCGGCCCCGGGAGTGCAGGTTGCGCAGCAGCTGGTTTTCCTCGGGCGCAATATCGAGCAGCGCCGTGGAGTCGTTCGGCTGCAGGTTGTGGGTCTTGACCAGTCCGGCGGCCTCAAGGATCCGCGCGGCGTCGTCGGACAAGACAACATCCGGTTCGATCTTGATCGCGAAGACGCCCAGCTTGGCCCTTTTGACGAAGTCCGCGTTCGCCGCGACGATCCCGGGGATGTCCTCGACCGACGCCACGTCGGGTCCCTTGATCAGGTACCAGAGCTTGCCGAGGACCGGAAAGGACTTCTCCAGGATCAGGTTGTAGCTCGTGTAATCGGCCGACTCGTACACCAGGTGCAAGGGCTTCCAGCCAAAGTGCTGTTTGACCTCGGCGAAGGCTTCCGATTGCAGGAGATTGCCGCCGTTGGGGTTCGCCGTGACGTGGGCATCCCAGTTGGCAATCTCTTCGGCAGAGGCAAAACGGGCAGTGAATTCTCGCAAGGGTGCGGTATCCAATCATTGCGGTACGAGCTTCGGCGGCATGCGGACATGCAGCCCCAAGTCTATCGGTCCGCACCCTGCCGCCGGTCCGGGTCAGGCGGTTAGGCTGGTCTCATGCAGGCTCAGCAACAACCGCTGGAAGGCCGTCCCGGGGCGCCCGGCGGCCACTCTAAGGGCGTTGGAAGCGGCGCGGGCAGCGGCTTCTCCCACGTGGTCGCGCTGCTGCTGTTCCTCGGCGCGTCGGCGCTCGTTGCGGCCTTGGGCGGCCTGGCCACGGCCAACCACGTCAACGGCTGGTACGCCACCGCGGACAAGGCCCCGTGGTCCCCGCCGAACTGGGTTTTCGGGCCCGTCTGGACGGTCCTGTACGCCGCCATGGCCGTCGCGGCGTGGCTGGTCTGGCGCAGCCGCGCCCCGGGCTCCAAAGCGGCCCTGACAGCCTACGGCGTGCAGTTGGGGCTGAACCTGCTCTGGACGCCGGTCTTCTTCGCCTTGTACCCGGCGCTCGGGACGCCGGCGCTGTGGATCGCGTTCGGGATCATCGTGGCTTTGGCCGTGGCCGTGGCCGTGACGGTGGTGCTCTTCGGACCGATCAGTCGGACGGCAGGACTGCTGATGCTGCCCTACCTGTCGTGGATCGTGTACGCATCCTCGCTGAACCTGTGGGCGGCACTGCACAACTAGCGCCTGCACAGCTGCAGGCCGCACAGCTGTAGGCCGCATGGCCGGAGCAGCCGGCCAGCGCCACGTCAGTCCCGGCCGGCGGCGGTCAGCTTCCTAGCACTCCACGACGTTGACGGCGAGGCCGCCCATTGCGGTTTCCTTGTATTTGGAGCTCATGTCCTTGCCGGTTTCGCGCATGGTCACGATGACTTCGTCCAGGGAGACCCGGTGCGTGCCGTCGCCCCAGAGCGCCATTTTGGCGGCGTTGATGGCCTTGGCGGCGGCGATCGCGTTGCGTTCGATGCACGGGACCTGCACGAGCCCGCCGATCGGATCGCAGGTCAGGCCCAGGTTGTGTTCCATCGCGATTTCCGCGGCGTTCTCCACCTGCTGGGGCGTGCCGCCCATGACTTCGGCCAGGCCGGCGGCCGCCATCGACGACGCCGAGCCCACCTCGCCCTGGCAGCCGACTTCCGCCCCGGAGATCGAGGCCTGCTCCTTGTAGAGCACCCCGATGGCGCCGGCGGTCAGCAGGAACCTGACGATCGTCTCGTCCCGGTCGGCCTGGGTGGCCTGGTCCATGCCGGGGGCGAAGTGCAGCGCGTAGTAGAGCACGGCCGGGATGATGCCGGCGGCGCCGTTCGTGGGGGCGGTGACGACGCGGCCGCCGGAGGCGTTTTCCTCGTTCACGGCCAGCGCGATCAGGTTGACCCATTCCTGCCAGTACTTCGGGTCCCGGTAGTCGGGGTCCTGGCCGCGGGTTTCCTTCATGAGCCGTTTGTGCCAGTCGGGCGCCCGGCGACGGACCTTGAGCCCGCCCGGCAGCAGCCCTTCGCGTTTGAGGCTGACCTCGACGCAGCCTTCCATCACGGAGTAGATGTGCAGCAGCCCGTCGCGGATTTCCGCTTCGGTGCGGGAGGCGCGCTCGTTGACGAACATGATCTGCCCGATCGAGAGGCCCTTGGACTGGCAGCGGCCCAGCAGTTCCGCGGCCGTGCGGAACGGCAGGGGAAGTTCCTTCTTGGATTCGTCGAGTTCCTTCAGGGCCGCGTCCTCCTCGCCCTCGCGGACGATGAAGCCGCCGCCGACGGAGAAGAACGTGGCTTTGTGGAGTACTTCGCCATCGGCGTCGGAGACCGTGAACGTCATGCCGTTGGTGTGCCGGGGCAGGATGGTCAGCGGCCGCAGGATCATGTCCTTCACCCCGTACGGCAGGGCGACCGAGCCGGCCAGCTGCAGAGTGCCGGTCTCAGCGATCGTGGCCAGCCGTTCCTCCACTTCCTCGGGCAGGATCAGCTCGGGGTGGAAGCCTTCCAGGCCGAGCAGGATCGCGGTCATAGTGCCGTGCCCCTGGCCCGTGGCGGCCAGGGAACCGTACAGGTCCACCCGCAGCGACGCTACCTTCTCCAGGTCCCCGGAGGCCTTGAGTTCCTCGGCGAAGAGGGCGGCGGCCCGCATGGGCCCCACGGTGTGTGAGCTGGATGGCCCTATTCCGATGGAAAAGAGGTCGAAGACTCCAACAGCCATTGTCGGTTCCTAACTAGGTCTTGCTGTGGCCCGGCAGAGGGTCCTGCCGGAAGGCGCTGCGGGCGCTGGTTGGCGGCCGCATGCCGGATGCACGACGCCGGGCGGCGGCTTGTGGCGGCAACCCGGCGTCGTGATCTGTACTGCTGTTAGTTCTGTACTGCTGCTACTTCAGTCTTACGTCGCCTGGGCGAGGTTAGCAACCGAGGGGTAGAGCGGGTGGGCGGCGGCGAGGGCCTCCACCCGGGAACGCAGACCGGACAGGTCCGCGCCGGCGTCGGCGGTCAGGGCCTCGGCGATGATGTCGGCAACCTCGGTAAAGGCCGCCTCGCCGAAGCCGCGGGTGGCCAGCGCCGGGGTGCCGATCCGCAGCCCGGAGGTGACCATCGGCGGGCGCGGATCGAACGGCACGGCGTTGCGGTTGACCGTGATGTCGATGTCCGCGAGGCGGTCCTCGGCTTCCTGCCCGTTCAGCTCACACTCGCGCAGGTCCACCAGGACCAGGTGCACGTCGGTGCCGCCGGAGATCACGTTGATGCCCTTGGCGGTCACGTCGTCCTGGACCAGGCGCTCGGCGAGGATCCGGGCGCCGGCCAGCACACGCTCCTGGCGTTCCCTGAACTCCTCGGACGCGGCGATCTTGAAGGCCACGGCTTTGCCGGCGATGACGTGCTCCAGCGGGCCGCCCTGCTGGCCGGGGAACACCGCCGAGTTGATCTTCTTGGCGATCTCGGCGTCGTTGGAGAGGATGATGCCGCCGCGCGGACCGGCGAGGGTCTTGTGCGTGGTGGAGGTGGTGACGTGGGCGTGCGGGACCGGGGACGGGTGCAGCCCGGCCGCGACCAGCCCGGCGAAGTG
>NZ_JBFTNJ010000009.1:0-87308 GCF_056397425.1 Arthrobacter sp. 05N33_2 | reverse complement strand
GCTCGACGGGCTGGTCGGCGCGTGCAAGGCGGCCCTCGCCACCGGAGGGCTGCCCGCCGCGGGCGGGCTCCGGCCCCAGGTCATGGCCACCATCGACTACCGGGACCTGCTCACCCGGCTCGGGGCGACTCCCGCCGAAGCAGGCGCCCCTGCCAACACCGCACAGCACGGCACCGGAACCAGGCACGGCACCGGGACGCTGCTGTTCACCGGCCCCGTCACCGCAGGCACCATCCGCAAAATCGCCTGCGACGCCGACATCATCCCCGTCGTCCTCGGTGGCGAGGGCCAGGTCCTGGACATCGGCCGGGCCTCCCGCATCTTCCCGCCCCACATCCGCAAGGCCATCACGGCCCGGGACCAGGGCTGCGCCTTCCCGCAATGCACCATCCCCGCCCCCTGGTGCGAAGCCCACCACATCACCTACTGATCCCGCGGCGGAACCACCGGAGCCGGCAACGGCACCCTGCTCTGCTCCCATCACCACCATCTGATCCACAAGGAACACTGGAGCATCCAGATGCGCACCGGCATGCCCTGGTTCATCCCGCCACCCCACCTCGACCCCGCCCGGACACCCCGCCGGAACACCTACTTCCGCCTGGAGTGACCCCGTGCCTGGACGGACGCTCGCCTCGACTGACTCGGTGGGAACCCCGAAATCGGCGCCCCTCCGTCGCCGGGCTCCCTGCACCGGGCCGAAAGTCCCAAGCCTCCGCGCCACGGCGGGCCTAGGGTGGAGGCATGGACCAGCGCAGTCTGATGCTGCGGGCAGTGAAGACGCTCCACACCCTTGCCTGGCTCGTGATCGAGGCCTGCATGGCCTACGTCCTGTACGCCGGCATCACGGGCCGCAATGACCGGAAGACGAGGGCTGCCGCCGTCGTGGTCGCCAGCGAATCGCTGATTTTTGCGGGCACCGGCTTCCAATGCCCGTTGACCGTCGTCGCGAAAAGTCTTGGCGACGGCTCGGGCTCCGTCACGGACATCTACCTGCCGCGGTGGTTAGCGAATATCCTGCCCGGGCTCCACGTCCCCCTCATCCTCGTCGCAGTGCTGCTGCATTGGCGGAATTGGCGGAAACAGACGGTGCGCGACAGCGAGCGGCGGCTTTTGCTGGGGCGATAGTGCGCGCCCGCCTCACACCTTCGCCCTGCCGCCGATTAACCGTGGTCCCTCCGGCGGGGCCTTTACGCGGATGCCCCGGAGCCCGGCGGACCGTCCGGGAGTTGCCCGGATTGCGGGTAATCTAAGAGAGTTCCGGAGCCGGCACGGTCGCTCCGGAGCAGTTCATGGCAGGCAGCAAAAGGCGAGGTTGATGGTCCACATCTGGAACGATCTGTCCGAGGTCCCGGCGGACTTTGGTCCTTCGGTTGTCACGTTCGGCAATTTCGACGGCGTGCACCGCGGCCACCAGCAGGTGCTGTCGCAGCTCATCCGTACCGCCCGGTTGAAGCACGCACGCGCCGTCGCCATCACCTTCGACCCGCACCCCGCGCAGGTACACCGTCCGGAATCGGCTCCCGAACTGATCATGGGGCTGGAGGACAAGCTCGTGGCCCTCGGAGAGCTCGGCCTCGACGCCGTGCTGGTGATGAAGTACTCGATGGAGCTCGCCAGCCTCACCCCCGAGGAATTCGTCGCGACAGTGCTGGTCGACAGCCTCAAGGCCAGCCACGTGGTGATCGGCCACGACGCCCGGTTTGGCCGCGGCAATTCCGGCGACCTCGCCACCATGCAGGAGCTGGGCAAGAAGCTCGGGTTCGAGGTGCAGGTCATCAGCGAATTCGGCTCAGAGGGCTTTCCCATCCACGACGACGACGGCACGGACCGCCGCTGTTCGTCCACGTGGGTGCGCGAGGCCCTGCGCGCGGGCGACGTCGCCACCGCCGCTGCCGTCCTCGGCAGGCCGCACCGGATGCGCGGCGAGGTGGTGCACGGGGCCGCACGCGGCCGCGACCTCGGGTTCCCCACCGCGAACCTCTCCTCGACGGCCACCGGGTACATCCCCGCGGACGGCATCTACGCCGGCTGGCTCGTGGACCAGGCAGGCACGCGCTGGCCCGCCGCCATCTCCGTAGGCTCGAACCCGACGTTCGACGGCGTGAGCCGTCAGGTCGAGGCCCACGTGATCGACCGCCCGGAAGAGTCTCCCGACGACTTCGATCTGTACGACCAGACAGTTGTGGTGGAATTTGTCGCCAGGCTCCGCGGCATGGTGGCGTACCGTGGGGCTGAAGCTTTGGTGGAGCAGATGCGCCTGGACGTCGTCCAGGCCCACGACCTCCTGTTCGCCCGCTAAGAACCGGGCCGGATCGGCGTCGGCCCCGCGCTGACAATGTTCTGGTTCACTGGAGCCGCGCTGATTCACAGCCACTTGGCAAGGAAGGCAAGACACGTGACCATCGAGAAAAACACGAGGGAACTGGACCAGGACATTGTCCGGGATTTCAGTGCGCGGATGAGCTACGCGTCCTACCTGCAGTTGCCCACCCTGCTCAGCGCCCAGCAGCCGGTCAGCACCCCGGAACACCACGACGAGATGCTGTTCATCATCCAGCACCAGACCACGGAGCTGTGGCTGAAGCTGGTATTGCACGAGCTTCGCAGCGCCGCCGCGTGGCTGCGGTCGGACGACCTCGGGTCCGCCCTGAAGGCGATCGCCCGCGTCAAGCACATTCAGAAGACGCTCACCGAGCAATGGTCCGTGCTGGCCACCCTGACGCCCACCGAGTACTCCCAGTTCCGCGGCTTCCTCGGCAACTCTTCCGGATTCCAGTCCAGCCAGTACCGTGCGGTGGAGTTCCTCCTCGGCAACAAGAACGCCAAGATGCTTCCGGTGTTCGAATCGGACCCCGAGGCCCACGAGATGCTGCGCGAACTGCTCGAAGCCCCCAGCATCTACGACGATTTCCTCGCCTATCTCAAGCGCCAGGGCTTCGACGTCCCTGCCTCCCTGCTGGAGCGCGACGTCACCAAGGCCCACGAGTTCTGCCCCGAACTGGTCCCGGTGTTCAAGTACATCTACGAGAACGCCGCCGACAACTGGGGCGCATACGAGGCCTGCGAGGAACTTGTGGACCTTGAGGACAACTTCCAGCTGTGGCGTTTCCGCCACCTGCGCACCGTCCAGCGGACCATCGGCATGAAGGCCGGCACCGGCGGATCCAGCGGCGCCGCGTTCCTGCAGAAGGCCCTCGAACTGACCTTCTTCCCCGAACTCTTCGCTGTGCGGACGGAGATCGGCCAGTGAGCATCTCCGCCAACACCGACGCGACGGACAGCCTGTGGCAGCGCGCCCTCGACCTCGACGCCGCGGACCCGCTGGCCGGCTACCGCGACCACTTCGTCGGCACGGACACGGCCCTGTCCTACCTTGACGGCAACTCCCTGGGCCGTCCGCTCAAGCGGACCGTCACCGACATCAGCAGCTTCATCCAGGACAGCTGGGGCGGCCGCCTGATCCGGGGCTGGGACGAGGAATGGCTCGAACTGCCCCAGAAGATCGGCGACCAACTCGGCCGCGCCGTGCTCGGCGCGGCGCCGGGGCAGACGATCATTGCCGATTCCACCACCGTGGTGCTGTACAAGCTCATCCGCGCCGCGCTGGCAGCCGTCACCGATCCGGCCCGGACCGAGATCGTCCTGGACACGGATAATTTCCCCACCGACCGTTACCTGGTGGAGGGAATCGCCCGTGAAGAAGGCCTGACCCTGCGCTGGATCGACGCCGATCCGGCCTCCGGCGTCACCGTCGAGCAGGTGCGCGACGCCACCGGCCCGGCCACCGCCATCGTGGTCCTGAGCCAGATCGCCTACCGCTCCGGCTTCCTCGCGGACCTGCCGGGCATCACCGCGGCAATCCACGACGCCGGCGCCCTGGTGGTGTGGGACCTGTGCCACTCCGCCGGGTCTGTGGAGATCGCTTTGGACGACGCCGACGTCGACTTCGCGGCAGGCTGCACCTACAAATATCTGAACGGGGGACCAGGCTCGCCCGCGTTCGCCTACATCAACGCACGGCACCTGGCCGGGCTGCAGCAGCCCATCTGGGGCTGGATGGGGCGCAAGGACGCGTTCGAAATGGGTCCCGGCTACGAGGCCGCCCCCGGCATCCGCGGCTTCCTTAGCGGCACTCCGGCGATATTCGGGATGCTCGCCATGCGCGGCACCCTGGACCTGATCGAGGAAGCGGGGATGGCGTCACTGCGGGAGAAGTCACGGGTGCTGACCGCTTATGCCCTCGAACTTTACGACGCCTGGCTGGCGCCGGCCGGCGTGCAGCTGTCCACCCCGCGGGCGGCGGAACTGCGCGGCAGCCACGTGACGATCGACCACCCGGCCTTCCGGGAAATGACGGCCACATTGTGGGACCAGGACGTGATTCCCGATTTCCGCGCCCCGCAGGGCATCAGGATCGGACTGTCGCCGCTCAGCACATCCTTCGCGGAGCTTTACCGGGGCGTCGCCGCTATTCGCGAACTGCTCGCAGCCCAGGAAAGTGGAAAACCGCAACCGCCGCAGGCAGCTGGCGCGCCGGCAGAGTCGGCGGCCGCGCCCGGCGGTTTCGACAAGACCGCGGACGTGCCACTAAACTGAACGTTGGATCCGGCTGCAGTCCGTGGCGGCTGGCTCCTGTTGTGTACGGAATGCCCGGCTTCGGCGGGGGATTCCGGGACGGCACCCCCGGCAGTGAATTACTGATTCGGGCCTCACGGCACATCTCTAGGAGTTATTGTGGCACTTGAAGCCGCTGTAAAGCAGTCCATCATCAAGGATTTCGCAACGTCCGAGGGCGACACCGGTTCGCCGGAGGTCCAGGTTGCAGTCCTGACTCAGCGGATCAAGGATCTCACTGAGCACATGAAGGAGCACAAGCACGATTACCACACCCAGCGCGGTCTGCTGGCCATGGTTGGTCGTCGCAAGCGCATGCTCACCTACCTCAAGAACACTGACATCACCCGCTACCGTAAGCTCATCGAGCGCCTCGGCCTGCGTCGCTAGTCAGTTTTAAGGGGCGGCCCCTTCCGGACCGGAAAGGGCCGCCTTCTTCAGGAAAAAACTAAACAGGAGGATCAACCGCATCACGCATTCGCGGTCCTCGGTAGTGATCCCCGGGAACGGCCTCAAGGAATGAGGCCCGGCCCGTGGGTCTCGATCGATGACCGGGTGCAGTGCAGGCCAGTAGACAGATGCTGGGCTGGGTTGATGCGGCTGGGCTCCGTGAACCAAGAAACGGAGGTGACTCTCTATGGAGGGTCCCGAAATCCAGTTCTCAGAAGCAATCATTGACAATGGCCGCTTCGGCAAGCGTGTAATCCGCTTTGAAACCGGCCGCCTTGCCAAGCAGGCAGCCGGCGCAGCGATGGTCTACATCGATGAAGAGACCGCGCTGCTGTCCGCAACCACCGCCGGCAAGCACCCGCGTGAAGGTTTCGACTTCTTCCCGCTGACCGTCGACGTCGAAGAGCGTATGTACGCCGCCGGCCGCATCCCGGGCTCGTTCTTCCGCCGCGAAGGCCGTCCCTCCACGGAAGCCATCCTGGCCTGCCGCCTCATGGACCGCCCGCTGCGCCCCGCGTTCGTCAAGGGCCTGCGCAACGAGGTCCAGATCGTCGTCACCGTGCTGTCCATCAACCCGGACGAGCTCTACGACGTCGTCGCGATCAACGCGTCCTCGATGTCCACCCAGCTTTCCGGCCTGCCCTTCTCCGGCCCGATCGGCGGCGTCCGCGTTGCCCTCGTTGCCGACGAGAACGGCTCGCAGTGGGTTGCGTTCCCGAAGCACTCCCAGCTCGAGAACGCCGTCTTCAACATGGTCGTCGCCGGCCGCATCGCCGGTGACGACGTCGCCATCATGATGGTTGAAGCCGAAGCCACCGACAACTCCTGGAACCTCATCAAGGAACAGGGCGCCACCGCCCCGACCGAAGAGGTTGTCTCCGAAGGCCTCGAGGCTGCCAAGCCGTTCATCAAGGCCCTTTGTGAAGCACAGTCCGACCTGGCAGCCCGCGCCGCCAAGCCGACCGTCGAGTTCCCGGTCTTCCTGGACTACCAGGACGACGTCTACGCCGCTGTGGAGTCCGCTGCCGCCGAGAAGCTGGCCGCTGTCTTCCAGATCGCCGACAAGCAGGAACGCGACACCGCGTCCGACGAGCTCAAGGACGAGGTCACCTCTTCCCTGGCCGGCCAGTTCGAAGGCCGCGAGAAGGAACTGTCCGCAGCCTTCCGCTCCGTCACCAAGCAGGTTGTGCGCCAGCGTATCCTCAAGGACCAGATCCGCATCGACGGCCGCGGCCTGACGGACATCCGCCAGCTCACCGCCGAGGTTGAGGTTCTGCCCCGCGTCCACGGCTCGGCCATCTTCGAACGCGGCGAGACCCAGATCATGGGTGTCACCACGCTGAACATGCTCAAGATGGAACAGCAGATCGACTCGCTGTCTCCCGTGACGCGCAAGCGCTACATGCACAACTACAACTTCCCGCCGTACTCCACCGGCGAGACCGGCCGCGTCGGCTCCCCGAAGCGCCGCGAAATCGGCCACGGTGCCCTCGCAGAGCGCGCCATCATGCCGGTGCTGCCGTCCCGCGAGGAATTCCCCTACGCCATCCGCCAGGTGTCTGAGGCTCTCAGCTCCAACGGTTCGACGTCGATGGGTTCCGTCTGCGCCTCCACGCTGTCCCTGCTGAACGCAGGCGTGCCGCTGAAGGCTGCTGTTGCCGGTATCGCCATGGGCCTGGTTTCCGACCAGGTCGACGGCCAGACCCGTTACGCCGCCCTGACCGATATCCTCGGCGCCGAAGATGCCTTCGGTGACATGGACTTCAAGGTTGCCGGTACCTCCGAGTTCGTCACGGCCATCCAGCTGGACACGAAGCTCGACGGCATCCCGGCCTCGGTCCTGGCCGCCGCCCTGAAGCAGGCCCGCGAAGCCCGTCTGCACATCCTGGACGTCCTGAACTCCGCGATCGACACCCCGGACGAGCTCTCCGAGTTCGCGCCGCGCGTCATCGCGGTCAAGATCCCGGTTGACAAGATCGGCGAGGTCATCGGCCCGAAGGGCAAGATGATCAACCAGATCCAGGAAGACACCGGAGCCGACATCTCGATCGAGGACGACGGAACTGTCTACATTGGCGCCACCAACGGCCCGTCTGCCGACGCAGCACGGTCCGCGATCAACGCCATCGCCAACCCGCAGATCCCGGAAATCGGTGAGCGCTACCTGGGCACGGTCGTCAAGACCACCACCTTCGGCGCCTTCGTTTCCCTGACCCCGGGCAAGGACGGCCTCCTGCACATCTCCGAGCTGCGCAAGATCGCCGGCGGCAAGCGCGTGGACAACGTCGACGACGTCGTCTCCGTGGGCCAGAAGATCCAGGTGGAAATCACCAAGATCGACGATCGCGGAAAGCTGTCCCTCTCGCCCGTAGTGGCTGAGGAGGCTGGCTCCGAAAATGCAGGAAACACGGAAAACGCTGACAACGCCGAGGTCTCCGCGGACGCCGCGGAGTAGTCTCTCCTGAGTCAAAAAGCGGGGCCGGTGGAACAACCACCGGCCCCGCTGCTGTTAAAGGTAGGATGGCAGGCAGATTTGGCATGTGTTCAATGAAAGGCCTTGATGACTGTCGTCCCCCTGCCGCTAGAGCAGAACCAGCACGCTGACACCCTGATCCACGGCGCCGACGGCGGCTCCGAGGTGCGACGCTCGGTCCTGCCCGGCGGCGTCCGCGTCCTCACCGAAGCGATGCCCGGCCAACGCTCTGCCACGATCGGTTTCTGGGTCGGCGTCGGCTCCCGCGACGAGGCTCCCGGCCAGCACGGTTCCACGCACTTCCTGGAGCACCTGCTCTTCAAGGGCACCAAGCGCCGCACCGCGCTGGAGATCGCCTCGGCCTTCGACGAGGTCGGCGGGGAATCCAATGCGGCCACCGCGAAGGAAAGCACCTGCTACTTCGCCCGCGTGCTGGACACGGACCTTCCCATGGCGATCGACGTCATCGCGGACATGATCACCGGCGCGGTCCTGGACCCGCAGGAGATGGAGCAGGAGCGGGACGTCATCCTCGAGGAAATCGCCATGGACAGCGACGATCCCACCGACGTCGCGCACGAGAACTTCGTGGCCGCCGTGCTGGGAACGCACCCGCTGGGCCGCCCCATCGGCGGCACGCCGGCAGCCATCCGGGCCGTGGCACGCGACTCGGTGTGGGACCACTACCGCCGCTACTACCGTCCCGACGAGCTCGTGGTCACCGCGGCCGGCGGCCTGGACCACGACGTCGTCTGCGGGCTCGTGGTGGATGCCCTGCACTCCGCCGGCTGGAACCTTGAGGCCGCGGCCGCCCCCGTGCAGCGCCGCTCCACCGAACGTGCATCGATCACCGGCACGGCCGGCCTGCATGTGGTCAAGAGGCAGGTGGAGCAGGCCAACATCATTATGGGTTGCCCGTCGCTGGTCGCCACCGACGGCCGCCGCTTTGTGATGAGTGTGCTCAACGCCGTCCTCGGCGGCGGAATGTCCTCCCGCCTCTTCCAAGAGGTCCGGGAAAAGCGCGGACTCGTCTACTCGACCTACTCTTTCGCCTCCTCCTACGCCGATGCCGGCTATTTCGGCATGTACGCCGGATGCACCCCGTCGAAGGTCCGCCAGGTCATTGATCTGCTGGGCGCCGAACTGGACAAGCTGGCTGCCGACGGCATCTCAGACGAGGAGCTGCGCAAGGCGGAGGGGCAGCTGTGCGGCGGAATCGTGCTGGCGCTGGAGGACACCGGTTCCCGGATGTCCCGGCTGGGCCGCGCGGAACTGGTGTCCGGCGAGTACCAGGACATCGATGAGACCCTCCGCCAGATCAAGGCCGTCACAGCCGCGGAGGTCCAGGAGCTCGCCCGTGAGCTCGCGGCAGCCCCGCGGACCGTCACGGTGGTCGGGCCGTTCGAGGAAAGCGAGACGTTCGGACTCCTGGCCTAGACATTCCAACTGGCGCGGCGTCATGATGGTGGCGGGGTCACTCGGGAGGAACTCCATATGGGAGAAACTGTGGACCGGCCGCTGCCAGGCAGTGCATGCGAGGCGCTTGAGGCTTTCCTGGGCCATTGGACGGGGACCACGCACTGGGAGGCAACCGCGTGGGGTCCGGCGCGCACCGCGGACACCGAGATTATCTTTTCCCGGGCAGCCGCCGGGCTTGCCGTCGCCCAGAGCTACCGGCACACGGATGCGGACGGGACCCGGTCCGAAGGCCACGGTGTCTTCACGACGGACCCGGACCATCCCGAGACCTTCTGGTACCACGTCAACAGCTTGGGGTTGCCGCCCGAGGGACCCGCGCGCGCCAGCATGGAAGGCGGCACCTTGACCGTGGAACGGCGAAGTGACCGCGGGACCGCACGGCACACCTTCCGGGTGGACGACGGCGAACTCACTCATGCCGCCGGACTCCGCCTGGGCAGGGCGAGCGATTTCACGCCCTTCATGACTACCGTGTGCCGCCGCGTCGCTGAGGGCGCTGCCGTACCGGCGTGAGGTCTTAGGAGGCGGCCTGCAGAATCCGGGTCTTCGGAGTTCCCTCTAGGCCGGGCGCCGCCTCGGCGGAGTTCCAGACCTTCGCCTGAAGATTGGCCAACAAGGCCTCTGCCTGCCCGCGCTGCTCGAAGTCCAGTTCAACGACCACAGAGTGCGGGTCGTCCACGGGTTGGTTGATGCGGTACGCGGTGACGCCCGACGCCGCGCGGTTCACCGGATCACGGTCGAACGCCGCTTTCCACATGGAGAAATCCTTGATCCTATGCTCGATCTGCAAGGTGAACATGCTGCCCTCCTCGTTGGTGTTTGTTGCCCGCCGCGGCGGATATTCCACACTCTAGAACCGGCCAGCTAAACGCGATACCCCGGATTTTGTGAACCCGACATACCGGCTTTATGGAGCCGGGCGTGCCCGGGTTACCCGCCGGCGAACGGCGGCAGCACGTCGACGACGTCGGCCGGCTTGAGCGCCGCGGCATGGTCCCGCACGGCAACTTCGTTGAGCAGGAAGCTGGAGCGGGACAGGATGCGGGCCAGCGGCGGCGTACCGGCCGGCGGTTCGGGGCGCTCGACGGCGAGGATCGCCTCGAGCAGCGAGGCGAGGGTGTCGCCGTCGGCGAGGTCGTAGCGTTCTTCATCCACGCCGGCGGCAGCGCGTGCGGCAGCGAAGTAGCGTACATTCACGAAAAAGTCAGCCTCCGATGGCGCTCATGCTGCGGTCCGGCTGGACGAAGTCGGGCGCGTCGAGGCCCACATGGTCCATGCCGTGGGCCTTGGGCTTGATCCACATGGCATCCTGCCAGCGTTCGGCGAGCTGTTCGTCGCTGGCGCCCTCGCGCAGCAGCCCCAGCAGATCCACTTCCTCGCGCGAGAACAGGCAGCTCATGATCTTGCCCTCGGCGGTGATGCGCGTCCGGCGGCAGTCCGAGCAGAACGGCTCCGTGACGGAGGCGATGATGCCCACAGTGCCGAGCAGAGGGCCGGCGGCGCGGTCGGTGCCGGGAACCCGGGCCCGGACTTCGAACCGTTCCGCCGGGGCGCCGTCGCGGTCCCGCGGGTCGGAACTGAGCACGTAATCGACCGAGAGCAGTTCCCGGATCTCCGCGGCGGTGATCATGTTCCGCCGGGTCCAGCCGTGGTCCGCGTCGAGCGGCATCTGTTCGATGAAGCGCAGTTCATAGCCGCGGTCCAATGCCCAGGCCAGGAGGGCCGGGGACTCGGCGTCGTTGATGCCGCGCATGAGTACAGCGTTGAGCTTGACCGGGCCCAGGCCTGCGGCCCAGGCGGCGTCGACGCCGGCGAGGACCCTGTCCAGGAAGGGCCGGCGGGTCAGCTTGGTAAAGGTTTCTTCATGCAGGGAGTCCAGCGAGACGTTGATTCTGGTCAGTCCCGCGGCTTTGAGTCCGGCGGCCTTCTTGTCCAGGCCGACGGCGTTGGTGGTCATCGAGATTGGCAGGCCGGGGTGGGCCTGGCGGAGCGCGGCGATGATCTGCAGCAGGTCCGCCCGCACCAGGGGCTCGCCTCCGGTCAGCCGCAGTTCACGCACGCCGAGCATGTCGACGCCGATCCGCACGATCCGGACGATTTCCTCCGCGGACATCACCGCCTGCTTGGACAGCCATTCCAGGCCCTCGGCCGGCATGCAATAGGTGCAACGCAGATTGCACTTGTCCGTCAGTGAGAGGCGCATGTCCGTGGCACGGCGGCCGTAGCGATCCACGAGCCCTGCAACCAGGCCCTCCGGACGCCCGGACAGTGCGGCTGCAGCAGGCACTCCCGCTCCGGGACTGCCTGCCGCGCGGGGCTGGGGCATACCCAGTTGAACTGTCATAGAGTCAGGCTACGCCACCTCGCGGCCCACGTCACAGCCGCATGACGGCACGGATATTACGGATTCGGGAACGATGTCCGGCGGGGGTCCGGAGCCCTGCCCGGACCGTGGCCGCGAACCTATGCTGGAAGCGTGAACAAGACCCAGCCGGCCCCGGACGCAACGGAGTACCGGCGCATCCTCCTCGTCGAGGACGAACCGACCATCGCCGGAGTGGTCCGGGACTACCTCGTCCAGGCGGGATACCAGGTGGTCCTCGCCGCCGACGGGTTCACGGCCCTGCGCCTTGCGGCCGAACGCCGCCCGGACCTCGTCCTGTTGGACCGGATGCTGCCGGGCCTGGACGGTGTGGAAGTCTGCCGCCGGCTCCGTGCCGCACACAGCGTCCCGGTCATCATGCTCACTGCCCTCGGAACGGAAGACGACCGGATCCTCGGCCTGGAAGCCGGCGCTGACGACTACGTCACCAAGCCATTCTCGCCCCGCGAACTGGTACTGCGGGTCCGTTCGGTCCTGCGCAGGAGCATTCCCGAATTCAGCCCGGAGCCCTCCGTTGAAGTGGGCGGTTTCGACCTCAACCCGGCCGCACGCACCGTCTCCCGCCATGGCAGGCCCCTGGCGCTGACGGCCAGGGAGTTCGACCTTCTGGCCTTCATGCTCCGCCGTCCCCGGCAAGTCTTCAGCCGCGAGGAACTCATGAAAGCCGTCTGGGGCTGGGACTACGGGGACCTGTCCACTGTCACGGTGCACGTGCGGAGGCTGCGGGAGAAGATCGAGGACGACCCCACCCGACCCTCCGTCCTGAAAACGGTCTGGGGCGTGGGTTACCGGCTGGACCCCAGCGATGAGGAGGAATCCGCCGATGCAGACCTCTGAACTCCTGACCATCATCGGCTGGGCCCTGGCCTGGGGAGCCGTGATCGGGGCCGCGTCGCTGCTCATCCTGAAATCCCTGCGCCGGGCCTCGTTCGCGGTCCAGATCTGCGTGGTGGTGCTCGCCGCCGTGGCGGTCCTGACGGCCGGAATGGTCAGCGCCTTCAACGCGATGTTCATCTCGGCCCGGGACCTCGAAGTGATGTGGTACGTCCTGGCCGTGGCTTCCGCCGTGGCTGTTTCGATCGCGCTCGTGCTCGGAGCGAGGGTCTCGCGGAACGCCAAGGCGCTGGTCGAGGCTGCCCGGAGCATCGGCCGCGGCGAGAGCCCCGGGATCCAGTCCCCGGTGATGAGCCACGAACTTGCCGCCCTGGCCGCCGAGCTCGAATCCAGCAGCCGGATGCTGGAGGCCTCCCGGCAGCGGGAGGCCGCCGTCGAAAACGCCCGCCGCGAACTGGTCAGCTGGATCTCCCACGACCTGCGGACGCCGCTGGCGAGCATGCGCGCCATGACCGAGGCCCTGGAAGACGGGATGGCCGCGGACGTCCCCGCCTACTACCGCAAGCTCATCGCGCAGACCGACCTCATGGCCGGCATGGTCAACGACCTCCTGGAACTGTCGAAGATCCATGCCGGAACTATGCGGCTCAAGGCCGAGCCGTTGGACCTGTACGACCTCGCCAGCGACGCCATTGCCGACCTCGCCGCGCTGGCGGAGCAGCACGGCATTACGCTCGACGGCGGCGGCCAACGGGAAAGCCTGGCCCTCGCCGACGGCCCCTCGATGGGGCGTGCCATCCGGAACGTCGTGCTCAACGCGATCGTCCACAGCAGACCCGGCTCCCGGGTCACCGTGGAAGTCGGCCGGGACGGTGACCGGGCCGTCGTCGCGGTCACCGACGGCTGCGGCGGGATCCCCGAAGCGGACCTCCCGCATGTGTTCGAAACCGGCTGGCAGAAGGACCCGGCGCGGCGGCAGGCCGGCCGTTGGGCCGCCCCGGACGACGGACTGGACGGAATGGCCCCTGATGGCGCGGCCCCGGGCGACGGCTTCCGGGCGCCCGGGCCGGATGAGCCGGCAGGCGTCATGCGCTACAGCGGCGCCGGCCTTGGCCTGAGCATTGTCGCCGGAATCGTCAGCGCCCATCAAGGCACCGTCACCGTGGAGAACGTCGACGGCGGATGCCGGTTCTCGCTGCTGCTCCCCGGCCAGGGAGCCGCCGGCCAGAAGCCGGGTGGCAGCCACGGCACTTCTGCCGGGGAGCCTGCTGCCGGGGGAGCAGCAGCCCCGGCAGCAACAGCCGAGGGAGCACACAACAGGATTCCGCGCGACGCGGTAGAGGAAAAACTCCGGACGGGATGGGCACAGTGAGCAGCGGCGTCAGCTTTGACGGGCAGGGGAAGGAAACCGGCGGCACACTCGCCGGCAGGGAACAGCAGCATACGGAACCGGGAGTCCGGCAGCGGCAGTCCCGGGACCTGTGGGCCGCCGGGGCCGGACTGGTGGCCGTGGGGACGGCGGTGGTCCTCGGTGAACTCACGGCCAGCCTGGTGAGCCCCACGGTGTCTCCGGTGACGGCCGTCGGCGGGGCCGTGATCGACACCGTCCCGCCGGGCGTCAAGGAGTGGGCCATTTCCTTGTTCGGCACGGCGGACAAGGCGGCACTGCTGGGCGGCATGGCACTGGTCATCGCCGCGCTCGCGGCGCTCTCCGGAGTCCTCGAAGTGCGGCGCCGTTTCGCCGGGGTGATTCTCATCGCGGTGTTCGGCGCGGTAGGGCTCGTGGCCGTGCTGAGCCGGGCCGACCTGACCGCCAACGCCGTCCCCGTCCCGGTGCTGGTGGCACTGGTGGGGATCGCGCTGTTGCGGTGGCTCATCCGGAAACTGTTGGAGTGGCAACCCGATGCCGGCCGGCGACTGGCGGTGGCGTCCGGCCCGCCGGAAACACCACCGGTTGAGCCGGCCCCGCAGGACGCCCCTGCCGTGGCGCCTGCAGATGCCACAGCCAACGAAGCCGGGCCCGCCCGGCGCCGGTTCCTGCTGGCGCTGGGCGGGACAGCCACGGTTGCTGCCGTCGCCGGTGTGCTCGCCTCCACCCTCAGGGGAGCGGCCGCCGTCGTCAGCGACGTGCGCAGCAAGCTGGTCCTCCCGGTGCCCGCCGCTCCCGCGCCGCCCATCCCGGCCGGCGCTGAGATCCGGCTGGGCGGACTGGGCCCGCTCGTGACGCCGAACAGGGATTTCTACCGGATCGACACCGCCCTGCGCGTCCCGCTGGTGGATCCGGCGGAATGGACGCTGAAAGTCACGGGCCTGGTGGAACGGGAGATCGAGCTCGACTTCGCCACCCTCCTGGCCAAACCCCTGACGGAACGGCACGTGACCATCGCCTGCGTCTCCAACGAGGTCGGCGGGGACCTGATCGGCAATGCCCGCTGGCTCGGCTGGCCGGTGCGCGAACTGCTCGCCATGGCCGGCCCCAAGCCCGGGGCGGACATGGTGCTCTCCCGGAGCACGGACGGCTGGACGGCAGGGACCCCGCTGGAGGCCCTCACGGACAACCGCGACGCGCTGCTGGCCGTCGCCATGAACGGGGAACCGCTTCCGCTCGAACATGGATTCCCCGTCCGGATGATCGTGCCCGGGCTGTACGGCTACGTCTCCGCCACGAAGTGGGTCACCGAACTGAAAGTGACACGGTACGCGGACGACGTCGCCTACTGGACGCCCCGCGGCTGGAGCGAGCGCGGGCCCATCAAGACATCGTCCCGCATTGACGTGCCGCGCGACGGGGCCAACGTGAAGGGCGGGACGGTTGTCTTCGGCGGCGTCGCGTGGGCCCAGCACACGGGCATCGGCAAGGTGGAGCTGCGGGTCAACCGCGGCGACTGGCATCAGGCCGAGCTGGCCCCCGGCATCTCCAAGGACACCTGGTACCAGTGGAAGCTGGCCTTGCCGCTGGAGCCGGGACAATATGAGGTCCAGGTCCGGGCCACAGCCCTCGACGGCGTGCCGCAGGCCGAGGAATCCGCACCGGTCGCGCCGAACGGAGCCACGGGTTATCACACGGTTAGAGTTGACGTGAAGTCCTAGCGAGCCGAGCAGAGGTCAGGAAACGCATGCACCGCACCGAGACAAGGCATGTCAGCGTTCAAGCACACCGGGACAAGGTGCGGGCCCTGCTGGCCCCCCTGCGCACCGAGGGGCGGGTGGAACGGCTCCCGCTGCTCGAAGCCCTGGGCCGGGGGCTCGCCGCCGACATCCTGGCGCCGCTGGACCTTCCCCCCTTCGCCAACTCGCAGATGGACGGCTTCGCGATCCGCAGCGCCGACGTGCCCGACGGCGGCAGGGAACTGCGTGTCGTCGCGCCCGTCCCGGCCGGAGCCACACCGGCGGAACTGGCCGCCGGCACGGCCGCCCCGATCATGACCGGCGCGATGATGCCGGCCGGGGCCGACGCCGTCGTTCCCATCGAGCAGGCCGTGCCCGATTCCTTCCCGGTGCCGGGGGAGCCCGCCACGGTCCACTTGCCGGCCGCCGCCGCCGGAACGTTCGTGCGCGACGCCGGCAGCGACATCCGCTCCGGCGAGCTCGCCCTCAGCGCGGGGACCTTCCTCGGCCCTGGCCAGCTGGGACTGCTGGCGGCGATGGGCTACACGGAGGTGCCCGTTCGTCCCTTCCTCCGGGTCCTCCTGGTCACCACCGGCGACGAGGTGGTGGAACCGGGCAGCCCGCTCGGACCGGGCAAGATCTTTGACTCCAACGGCACACTGCTCGAGTCCTCCATGCGCCAGGCCGGGCTCCAGGTCACACGGACCGGCGTCTCCACGGACCAGCCGGATGAGCTCGCCGCGTTGCTGCGCCGGCACGCCCCCGCCGCGGACCTGATCGTCACCACCGGCGGCGTCAGCAAAGGTGCCTACGAGGTGGTCCGGCAGGCAATGGCCGGACACGACGTCGAATTCGGCGCCGTGGCGATGCAGCCGGGCGGCCCGCAGGGGATCGGCAGCTTCGACGGCGTCCCTGTGCTGGGGTTCCCGGGCAATCCGGTGAGCTGCCTGGTGTCCTTTGAAATGTTCCTGCGCCCGGTCCTCACGGAACTGTTCGGCGCCCCGGCGCCCCGGCCCGCCGTCCGCGCGCGCCTCGCCGAACCGCTGACCTCCCCGGCGGGCAAGCACCAGGTGCGGCGCGGCACGCTGGCTCCGGACGGCACGGTCAGGCTGGAGGGCGGCGCGGGCTCCCACTTGGTCCATGCCTTGGCCCGTTCCAACGCCCTCGTCCACGTGCCAGAGGGAACAGCGGCGCTCGCAGCGGGCGACGAAGTGGAAGTATGGATCCTGTGAATGATGTAGAAAACCCTGAAGCGGATGCCGCACCGGCGGACAATGGCGAAGCGGGCAACGGCGAAGCGGACAAAAGAGCCGTGGGCAACACCCGCCTGACCCACCTCCGCCACGACGGCACGGCCCAGATGGTGGATGTGTCCAACAAGGCGCAGTCCACCCGGGAAGCCACGGCCACCGCGACCGTCCGCAGCACGGCCGAGGTCCTGTCCCTCCTCGGCGGCGGTGAGCTCCCGAAGGGCGACGCCCTGGCCGTGGCCCGCATCGCCGGGATCATGGCGGCCAAGAAGACGCCGGACCTGATCCCGCTCTGCCACCCGCTCCCGATCGCCAAGGTCACCATCGACTTTGAGCTCGACACCGACGCCGTGACAATTTTCGCCACGGTCAAGACACGCGGCGTCACCGGGGTCGAGATGGAAGCCCTGACTGCGGCGACGGTCGCGGCACTGAGCGTGTACGACATGATCAAGGCCGTGGACAAGCACGCGGTCCTGACCGATATCAAGGTGCTCGCCAAAAGCGGCGGCAAGAGCGGGGACTGGACCCTATGAACATGCCCGAACCCCACCGCCACGGCGAAGCCACGGGCCGCAAGGCCGGTGTCGTGATCGCCTCCACCCGGGCGGCCTCCGGCGTCTATGAGGACCTCACGGGCCCTGTCATCATCGATTGGCTCACCGAACACGGCTTCGAGCCGTTCCCCGCCATGGTGGTGCCGGACGGGGCGCCGGTCGGGGCCGCGCTGAGGGCCCTGCTGAGCCAGCAGCCGGCCGTCATCATCACCAGCGGCGGCACCGGGCTGAGCCCCACCGACGCAACGCCGGAGCAGACGCTGCCCCTGCTGGACCGGGAAATCCCCGGCATCATGGAGGGCATCCGGAACGCCGGAACGGCCAAGACTCCGATGGCCATGCTCAGCCGGGGCCACGCGGGCGCAGCCGGACAGACGTTCATCGTGAACCTGCCCGGATCCCCGAAAGGCGTGATGGACGGTCTGGCCGTGCTGGATCCCATCGTTGGACACCTTTGCGACCAACTGGAAGGCAGCCATGGGCACTAATACCGGATTTGAAATCGTGCACGCCGTGCTGAGCGCCGAACCCATCTCGGTGGAGCAGGCCATAGCGGCGGTGGAGTCGGACACGGCAGGAGCGGTGGTCAGCTTCAGCGGCGTTGTCCGCAACCACGACGGCGGCAAGCAGGTCTCCCGGCTCAGCTACAGCGCCCACCCGACGGCGCACCAGGTGATGGCCGACGTCGTCGCCGGGCTTGTGGCGGAGCACTCGGTCCCGGCCGGGAATGCCGTGCCCGGCGGATCTCCGGAGGACGCCGCCGGCGGCGCCGGCGCCACCCGGGACGAGCGGCAGCCGGTGCGGATCTGGGCGGCCCACAGGATCGGCATGCTGGAGATCGGCGATCCGGCCCTGGTGTGCGCCGTCTCGGCGGCCCACCGCGGCCAGGCCTTCGCCGTATGTGCAGAACTCGTCGACCGGATCAAGGCCCAAGTGCCGATCTGGAAGGAACAGTTTTTCGCCGACGGCACCGTGGAGTGGGTCGGCGCCGGCGAGTAGACGCCGTGGTGACCGGCAGGAAGCCGGCTCCGGATCAGGAGGAAAGAACCCTGCGCCGGACCCCCGCCCGGTCGACCCCCAGTTCCTTGAGCAGCACGGCTGCAGGATCGTGTTCCTGGCAGTCCAGCAGCGACAGCAGCAGATTCGCGGTGGTGATATGTCGTGACTTCTGGTCCATGGCGTACCGAAGCATGCCTTCCATTACCGACCGGGCGCCCGAGCTGAAGGGCGGCTTCTTCCCCCGGCTGGGCATGGGGACGCGCTCAAAGCCGTGGGCATCTATGCCGATTGATGCGAGTGCCGTGCGGTCAAGCCTCGCCGCCGCGGCCCGTGCCTGATCGAGCATGACACCCAGAAGGGCGGCGGGAGCAGGATCGTGGAGCGCCCCCAGCAGCAGATGATCCGTGCCCAGCCGCTTGTCGCCGCTGCAGCGGGCCTCGTCCATGGCGAAGCCAACGATTTTTCGGGTGTCGTCGGCAAATCGTTCAAACATGGCTTGATCTCACTCTCGGTATTTTGCGTGGACGGACTGCCGCGAGACGCCCAGGGCGTCGCCGATCTGCTCCCAGGTCCATCCCCGCTGTCGGGCAGCTCTGACCTGCGCTGCCTCGACCTGTTCTGCCAGGCGATGGAGGGCGCCGACCGCCCGCAGACCGACGGCGGGATCGAGTGAATGAATATGCGCGGACAGGTCATCGGTCTCCATGCCTGTCAGTTTAGATTGACAGGCATAAGGGCGTCAATCCAGCCTGACAGGCCTGGGTCGGCGTGTGACCCATCGAGCCGGCGGGCCGGGCCTTGCGGAACGTTGCTCACGCCGCGTGGCTGTCAGGCTGTCGCCCGCGGCGGCGGCCCTGTAACCAAGCGCCGCCGGTTCCGGAACCCAGCGGCCCCGGCGGTAGGGTTGATGGCATGACCGAACAACTCTCCGTCGCCGTGCTGGGCGCCAGCGGTCGCATGGGCGCAGAGGCCGTGAAGGCCATCGACGCCGCCGCGGACCTGACGCTCGTCGCGGCCCTTGGCCGCAACGACCCACTCGACTCCCTTGTCAGCTCCGGCGCGCAGGTCGTGGTGGACCTGACCGTCCCCGAAAGCACCGAGGCGAACGTTCGCTTCGCCGTCGAGCACGGCATGCACGCCGTGGTCGGCACCACCGGCTGGGATGCCGGCCGGCTCGCGGGGCTGGAAGAACTCCTCGCCAACCGGCCTGGCGTCGGCGTCCTGATCGCCCCGAACTTCGCCCTCGGCTCCGTCCTGGCCTCCGCCTTCGCCGCCAAGGCGTCCAAGTACTTCGAATCCGTTGAAATTATTGAGCTGCACCACCCGGACAAGGTCGACGCGCCCTCCGGCACGGCCGTGCGCACGGCACAGCTGATCTCGGCCGAGCGCTCCGAGGCTGGCGTGCCGTCCAGCCCGGACGCCACCACCTCGGAACTCGCCGGTGCCCGCGGCACCGACGTCGACGGCATCCGGGTCCACAGTGTCCGGCTGGCCGGTCTTGTCGCGCATCAGGAGGTCCTGCTGGGCGGGCCGGGGGAGCAGCTGACCATCCGCCACGACTCCTTTGACCGTGCGTCCTTCATGCCCGGGGTGCTGTTGGGGATCCGCAGCGTCGCCGCTCACCCCGGTCTCACCGTGGGACTCGACGGTTACCTGGACCTGGGACTCTGAGTCAGATGTCCGCTGCCTTGACAGCCCTGAAAGCGAACCGCACCAAGATCTGGGTGGGGGCCGTCACCCTGCTGCTCGTGTTTTACCTGGTGGTGTCCCTTCAGCGTTCCGTGCTCCTGATGTCCGACCCCAGCCTCGTGGCGAAGGCGATCGGCGTCGCCTACCTGGTGCTGCCGGTCATTGGGGCCTGGGCCCTGATCCGGGAACTGCTGTTTGGTGCCCGCACTGAGCGGTTGGCAAAGATCCTCGAAGCCGAGGGGGGCCTGCCGGAGGACACTCTGCCGCGCACACCCGCCGGCCGGATCATCCGCGAAGCCGCCGACGCCGAATTTGAGAAGTACCGCGCCGAGGCCGAAGCTGCCCCCGAGGACTGGCGTTCCTGGTTCCGGCTCAGCTGTGCGTACGATGCTGCCGGAGACCGCAAGCGCGCCCGCGCCTCAATGCGCGACGCCGTGCGGATGTTCCGCGCCGGGGAGCAGAAGAACTAGCCGAACACCGTTTGCCGGGCCGCGCCGGGCCCGGCGGCGGAACGCAGCGTCAGATCCGGCGGCGGAACTTAGCGCACGCGTCGAGGCCGGCGGACTTGGGCCGGCTGGTGCCGGCCCGCCTGGCTGGCCGCATGGGTCGCCCACTCCAGCGGCCCGCGCCACGCCATGGCCGCGAAGACTCCGCCGGCCACCAGCATCCCGACAGCCTGCGCGAAATACACACCCTCCACGGTCCAGCCCGGCATCAAGGGCTGGTCGTGCAGGGCAGCCATGATGCACAGGTGAGCCGTGTAGAGGCTCAACGTCATGGCCCCGGCTCCGCGCAGCGGCAGCAGCAGATCCAGTTCCAGCCAGTCGCCCAGCCGGCCCAGCAGCAGGCACAGGCCGATCACGGCGGCAGCGGCCCCCGAGGTGTGCAACAGATCCAGCGTGGTGCCGGAGTGCGGTGCACTCGTGGCCAGCCACCACACTGAGCCTGACTGGTCGATGCCGGCCAGGTTGACCTGCAGCAGGCTCTCCAGCGGGTAGGCGGGATCGCCGATGTGCGCCTGAAGTGCCTGCCTGCCGCCCCAGTCCTCCAGCATGAGCGTCCCCAGCCACTTGGACATGACGGCCACCACAGTGCCGGCAGCAACGAGCAGGAATGGCACGGCCGCTTTCCACAGCGCCATCCGGCCGATCGCCAGCCCTACGAGGAGATAAGCGATCCACTGCAGGACAGGGTAGTAGCCCGTGAGAAAGAGGTCGCCCAGCAGCCTGGCCGGGGCGGCCAGATCCTCCCAGCTTGGGTTGTGCCCCAGCCGCAGGGGCGGATCGGCGGACAGCAGCCACGGCCGCAGGAGGTAGGCCAAGGCGGGGGCAGCCAGTATCCAGAGGACCGCGAGTGCCGCCAGGCGTTTCAGCCCAAGCCCGACAAAGGGCAGCACGCACAGGAACAGCAGGGCGTAGTGGACCAGAATTATCGCGATGTTGACTTCCAGCCCGCCCAGGGAGAGCCCGACGGCACCGATCACGAGCGCCCGCAAGGCGATGCCTCTGCGGGCACCCCGCAGTTCGGCGCCCTCAAGCGGCTGCTGTTTCCCCGTGGACAAGGCGAGCCCGACTCCGGCCAGCACGGCGAACAGCGCGGCTGCCCGTCCGGAAAACGCCAGGCCGATCCAGGTGGGCGTGAGCTGCGGGTCCGGCTCAAAGGTTGCCAGCACATGGGTGGCCATCATGGCCAGCAGGGCCAAGCCGCGCGCGGCGTCGATACCGGCCAGCCGGACGCCGGGGGGAGTGCCCCGAACGGTCCGGGAAGCCGTAGTCATTCCGCGCGCCGTCATCATCTGATCGTCTCACGATCGGCCCGGTGACCGTCTCATCTTCGGCCTGCCCGCAGCCCCGATCCTTCTCCGGGCATCCCTTGTATTCGAATATATGTTCGAATACGATGGGCGCATGAACGACGCCCCAGAGCCAGCCTTCCTGAAGCCCGAATTCACCGGCCGGGAATCCACAAGCCGACAATTTCCGGGCCCGGATCCGTCGGGCCCGCAATGGACCAGCGCGACGCCTGGCGGACGGACGAACGGTGGCGAGCCGGCGGCCGGCGTCCTCAAAGCCATGAGCCCGGGCGTCGTGGACTTCCTCTTCCGGCGCTTGGTCGCCGGGGAGCCGGCCGAGGACGTTCAGTGGGGGAAGGAAGGTGCGGCGCTGGCCGCGGTGCCCCCGGGAGCTGAGCTGGCCCGGCGGCTGGCTGAGACGGACCTCGACGCCCTCACTCCAACCGAATTGTTCGACTACGTGCGGGCGGCCCAGCGTCTAGCCGTCTGGGCAGAGGCCCTTCGCGAAACCGCCGTCGGGCGTTACTGCTCGGCGCCATCGGCTCCCTCCGGCGAAAGACGGGGTGCATAGGATGGCAGGGTGACCACTGGCTCAATCACCGCGCTGACGCTGTCCGCCGTCCAATACCAGGCCCTGGATGGTGGCGTTGCCGCCAACGTGCCCGAGCACATCCGGCTGATCGAAGACGCCGAGTCGCATGGAGCCCGGCTTGTCATCTTTCCCGAACTCTCGCTGACGGGATACCGGCTGGACCTGCTGGACGGACCCGGGGAGTGGCTGAGCGCGGCTGACGGGCGGCTGGACGGCATCCGGGAAATCTGCCGGCGCACCGGAATAACCGCCGTGGTCGGTGCCGCGTTCAAAGACGCGGACGGTACTCCGCGGCTGGCCGCCCTCGCGGTCCATCCAACAGGCTCCATCGAGACCAGCTTCAAAACGCACCTGCACGGACCGGAGCAGGATCTCTTCGTGGCCGGCAGGAATCCAGCGGTCCTGGAGATCGACGGCTGGAAGGTCGCCCTGGCGATCTGCTTCGACGCAGCCCGCCCCGGCCATGCGGAATGGGCCGCGGACGCCGGGGCGGACATCTATGCCGTCTCGGCCCTCTACACGGCCGGCGAAGACCACCGGCTGGCACTGCATCTCGGCGCCCGGGCCATGGACAACCGGATGTTCTCCGTCCTGGCGAACCTGGCGGGCGCCACGCCGCTCGGCCCTTCGTGTGGCCTGAGCGGGTTCTGGGGTCCTGACGGGCTCCCGCTCCGGCAGGCGGCCGGCACCGGCACCGAGGTGCTGACCGCGAGCCTCCAACACAGTGTGCTGGCGCGGTTTCGGCGGCTCTGAGTCCGGCCGGGCCGCCGAAACGTGACGCACGGCCGCCGAGTTTGACGTTCGTCACACCGCCGCCATTGTCCTAACATGCCGCAGACAAGGTAACGTTTTTCATATGGCTGACTCTGATATTCGCTCTTACACGTTCGGGACCCTCGTGACTGCCATGGTCACGCCTTTCACATCGGACGGTGAGGTCGACTACCGGCAGTCGGCGGAACTGGCGAGCAAGCTCGTCGACGACGGCAATGACGCCCTCGTGATCTCCGGCACCACGGGTGAGACCTCTACGCTCGAGGACGACGAAAAAGAGAAGCTCTTCCGCGTCATCGTCGAGGCCGTGGGCGACCGCGCCAAGGTCATCGCCGGAACCGGGACCAACCACACCTCGCACTCGATCGAGATGGCCAAGCGCGCCGCCAAGGCCGGAGCCCACGGCCAGCTGATCGTCACGCCGTATTACAACAAGCCCAGCCAGGCCGGTATCCAGGCGCACGTCGAGGCCGTGGCCGACGCCGCCGACCTCCCCGTCATGGTCTACGACATCCCCGGCCGCGCCGGCGTGCCCATCCTGCCCGAGACCATGATCCGGCTCGCCGACCACCCCAGGATCGTCGCCCTCAAGGATGCCAAGGCCGACTTCAACGCCCTCACGCGCGTCCTGGCGAACACCGATCTTGATGTCTACTCCGGCGACGACGGCCTCACGCTGCCGTGGATGGCCGCCGGTGCCGTCGGGCTGGTCAGCGTCTCCGCGCACGTCGCGACGCGGCAATTCCGTGCGCTGATCGATGCCGCACTTGCAGGCGATTTTGCTACCGCCCGCACCCTACATTTCGAACTGGACCCCGTGGTCCGCGCAGTGATGACCCACATTCAGGGTGCTGTCGCTGCCAAGCAGGTTCTTAAGTGGCAGGGAGTCCTGCCCAACTCGGTTGTCCGTTTGCCCCTCGTGGAGCCGGGCGAGGCCGAGATCGCAACCATCCGCGAGGATTTGGCGGAAGCGGGGATGGTCTTTTCCTGATCGGGAGCCAATCCTGATGGTTAAGAACCAGCCCGGCTTCAGCCTGGAAAGTAGTGCACTATGACCCAAACCGCCCTTCCCGGCCTTGTCACGCCGCCGCGCCTCCCGAAGAACACCCTGCGGATCGTGCCGCTCGGCGGACTCGGGGAAATCGGTCGAAACATGACCGTTTTCGAGATCGATGGCAAGCTCCTCATCGTTGACTGCGGCGTGCTCTTCCCCGAGGAGACCCAGCCCGGCGTCGACCTCATCCTGCCGGACTTCTCCTACATCGAGAACCGTCTCCAGGACATCGTCGCTGTGGTCCTGACCCACGGTCATGAAGACCACATCGGCGCCGTCCCCTACCTCCTGCGCCTGCGCGCCGACATCCCCATCGTCGGGTCACAGCTGACACTGGCCCTCATCGAGGCCAAGCTGCAGGAACACCGGATCAAGCCGAACACGAAGATCGTCGTCGAGGGCCAGGTCGAGAAGTACGGGCCCTTCGAATGCGAGTTCGTCGCCGTCAACCACTCCATCCCGGACGCCCTGGCCGTGTTCCTCCGCACCGCGGGCGGCACCGTCCTGCACACCGGTGACTTCAAGATGGACCAGCTCCCGCTGGATGGCCGCATCACCGACCTCCGGCACTTCGCCAAGCTGGGCGAAGAAGGCGTGGACCTGTTCATGTCGGATTCGACCAATGCCGACGTCCCGGGGTTCACCACCGCCGAGAAGGAAATCGGACCCACCCTGGACCGGCTGTTCGGGCAGGCCTCCAAGCGCATCATCGTCGCGTCCTTCTCCTCGCACGTGCACCGCGTCCAGCAGGTTCTCGATGCCGCCGCCAACCACAACCGCAAGGTTGCCTTCGTGGGCCGCTCCATGGTCCGGAACATGGCCATCGCCGCGAAACTGGGCTACCTGGAGGTCCCGGCCGGGATCCTGGTCGACATCAAGAACATCGACAACCTGCCGGACAACCGGGTTGTGCTGATGTCCACCGGCTCCCAGGGCGAGCCCATGGCCGCCCTGTCCCGCATGGCCAACGGCGACCACCGCGTCGTCGTCGGCGAGGGCGATACCGTCATCCTTGCGTCCAGCCTGATCCCGGGCAACGAAAACGCCGTCTTCCGCATCATCAACGGACTGCTGAAGCTCGGCGCCGACGTCATCCACAAGGGCAACGCCAAGGTTCACGTCTCCGGCCACGCTGCCGCCGGCGAGCTGCTGTACTGCTACAACATCCTTGAGCCGCTCAACGCCATGCCGGTGCACGGCGAAACCCGCCACCTCATCGCCAACGGCAAGATCGCCCTCGAATCCGGAGTGCCGGAGGAAAGCATCCTGCTCGCGGACAACGGCACAGTGATCGATCTTCGCGACCACCAGGCCGACATCGTGGGCCAGGTCGAGGTTGGCTTCGTCTACGTCGACGGCTCCAGCGTCGGCGAGGTCACCGAAGCAGACCTCAAGGACCGCCAGACCCTCGGCGATGAGGGCTTCATCTCCATCATCACGGTCATCCACCGTGCCACCGGCAAGGTGGTGTCCGGGCCGGAAATCCACGCCCGCGGCGTGGCCGAGGACGATTCCGTCTTCGACGAGATCATCCCCAAGATCAATGAGGCCCTCGAAGAAGCCGTGCTGAACCGCACGGACCACACGACGCACCAGCTGCAGCAGGTCGTCCGCCGGGTCGTCGGCACGTGGGTCAACCGCAAGCTCCGCCGCAAGCCCATGATCATCCCGGTGGTCCTTGAGGCGTAAGCCTCAGGTGGTTCACTGGGCGTAAGCCTCAGGTGGTTCACCGGGCGTAAGCCTCAGGTGGTTCGCCGGGCGTAAGCCTCAGGTGGTTCACCGGGCGTAAGTCCTTCACTCGCACCTGGCGCATGCCTGGTCAACGGCCTTCCCCGCCATCCCGCAGCCTGAGCGCCGCGGGAAGCGGGGGAGGCCGTTCCCGTTGGTGGTGGCGGCAACATGATCCCGGACGCCCGGAAATTCGGGGTTTTCGGTCCGGCATCCGGTACCGTGGCGGGTATGGCGACTCGTACTTCTTCCGCGCCTAGAGGAAACTCAAGCGGCAAATCAGGCAGTTCTCCCGGCCGGGGGTCCCGTCCCGCCGCATCCAAATCCGCCCGGCCGCGGGGAGCCGCAGGTGGCACCGCAGGTGGGACCGCAGGTAGAAACACAGCCACCGCGCGGACCCGGCAGTCGGCCGTTGTTGAGCCGCACCAGCCCTGGGTGGTGAGGGTGCTGGCCGGTGCCTGGCTGGGCATCGCCCACGTGATCGGCGCCGGCATCCGGCGGGTCGGCCACGACGTCAGCGACCTCGCCCCCGAGGAGCGCCGCGACGGCGCCGCCCTGTTCAACCTGGCCCTGGGAGTCTTCGTTGCCACCTTCGCGTGGTGGGGGTTCCAGGGCTGGCTCCCTGACCTCGTGTTTGCGATCGTCAACGGCACGTTCGGCTGGATGGCCCTGCTGCTGCCGCTCATGCTGTTCGTGTGCGCCTTCCGCCTGTTCCGCCAGCCCGACGACGGCCGCGGCAACAACCGGGTCGGCATCGGTTTCCTCATCATGACGTTCGCCGGTTCCGGGCTGGCCCACATTATTGGCGGCCAGCCGACCGTCGCCGACGGCTTCGACGGCCTGCGCCGGGCCGGCGGCATGCTTGGCTACCTCGCCGCCGCCCCGCTCGCCGCCGTGCACACCGCCGTCCCCGTCGCGGTCTACGGCCTGCTGGCCTTCACCTCGCTGCTGATCGTCACCGCCACGCCCTTCGGCGCGATCCCGGGCCGCCTGCGCGACGCCTACGAGCACCTGATGGGCATCGACCTGCAGGACGACGACGGCGGCGACCGCCACGACCGCAGCTACCTTTACGAGAACGACGCGCCGGCCCCGCCCAGGAAGAAGCGCAAGCGCCTCTTCGGCAAGGACCACGACGACGAGTCCGGTCTGGAAGGCTACGTCGGCGACGAGGCCTTCGAACGCGCCCTCATCGCAGATGATGAAGCAGCGGACGCACCTCCGGCCAAGGGCGCGAGGGGCAAGGGGCGCTCTGGCGTCGCAGCCGACGCCGCGCCCGATGTCGCGCCCGGCGTCCGCCGTCCCACCCAGGCCGAGATCGCCGTCGAAAAGATCAAAGCCGCCCAGGGGCTCGGCACGGCAGGATCCGCCGGCGCTGCGGCGGAGTCCAGCGGCGACGCCACCGAGGCCATCCCGCTGGTCACTCCGGGGATGGTGGCCGCGGGATCGCTCAATGCAGCCGCTGCGGCCGCCAAGGTCCCCTCCAACCCGGTCGCGCCCGCACCGCTGCCCACCCCCATTCCGCAGCGCACCGAGCAGCTTTCCCTGGCCGGCGACGTCACCTACACCCTGCCGGCGTCGGACGTGCTGACGCCCGGTTCCATCCCCAAGGAACGCACCGAGGCCAACGACGCGATTGTCGCCTCGCTCACCGAGACCCTCAACCAGTTCAACGTGGAGGCGCAGGTCACCGGCTTCAGCCGCGGCCCCACCGTGACCCGCTACGAAATCGAACTGTCCCCGGGCACCAAGGTGGAACGGGTCACCGCCCTGTCCAAGAACATCTCCTATGCCGTGGCCAGCTCGGATGTGCGCATCCTGAGCCCCATCCCGGGCAAGTCGGCCATCGGCATCGAAATCCCCAACACGGACCGCGAAACCGTGTCCCTGGGCGACGTGCTCCGCAGCCAGAACGCCCGCCGCACCGACCACCCCATGGTCATGGGGGTCGGCAAGGACGTCGAGGGCGGGTACGTCGTGGCCAACCTGGCCAAGATGCCGCACCTGCTCGTGGCCGGCGCCACCGGTGCCGGTAAGTCCTCGTTCGTGAACTCGATGATCACCTCCATCCTGATGCGGGCCACCCCGGACGAGGTCCGGATGGTCATGGTGGACCCCAAGCGCGTGGAACTCACCGCCTACGAGGGGGTCCCGCACCTCATCACCCCGATCATCACCAACCCGAAGAAGGCGGCCGAGGCCCTGCAGTGGGTGGTCCGGGAAATGGATGCCCGCTATGACGACCTCGCGAATTACGGCTTCAAGCACATCGATGACTTCAACAAGGCTGTCCGGGCCGGCAAGGTCCACCCGCCGGTGGATTCCAAGCGCGTCATCAAGCCGTACCCATACCTGCTGGTCATCGTGGACGAACTCGCCGACCTCATGATGGTGGCCCCGCGCGACGTCGAAGACTCGATTGTCCGCATCACGCAGCTGGCCCGTGCGGCCGGCATCCACCTGGTCCTGGCCACCCAGCGCCCGTCGGTCGACGTCGTGACCGGCCTGATCAAGGCGAACGTGCCCTCCCGCATGGCCTTCGCCACCTCCTCTGTCACCGACTCCCGGGTGGTCCTGGACCAGCCGGGCGCCGAGAAACTCATCGGCCAGGGCGATGCCTTGTTCCTGCCGATGGGGGCCTCGAAGGCCATGCGTGTCCAGGGTGCCTGGGTCACCGAGTCCGAGATCCACAAGGTCGTCGAGCACGTCAAGGGCCAGCTCAAGGCCGTCTACCGCGACGACGTCGCGCCCGAGGCGCAGAAGAAGCAGATCGATGACGACATCGGGGACGATCTCGAGGTCCTGCTCCAGGCAACCGAGCTCGTGGTCACCACCCAGTTCGGCTCCACCTCGATGCTCCAGCGCAAGCTCCGCGTCGGCTTCGCGAAGGCCGGCCGTCTCATGGACCTGCTCGAGTCCAGGGGAGTGGTGGGGCCCTCCGAAGGTTCCAAGGCGCGCGACGTGCTGGTCAAGCCCGATGACCTCGCCGCAGTGCTGGCCGCGATGAAGGGACAGGACGGCCCGGTGTCCGCCGACTCGCAGACCGCGGCGCTGAGCGATAACGCCAACGCGAACATCGCCCAGGGCGGTTACGCCGAGGACCTCGTGGCGGCGGACCTGGAGAACCGCACCCAGGCGATCGACTACCACGACGGCGCCGACGGCGGTTCCGGCGACGAGGACGGCTCAGAGGACGCCTGGTCGCTCACCGGCCGGTAGCGCAGACGGTAGCCTAGGAAGGTGAATAGCGCCGAAGCCAACGCCGGATCCGCCTCGCGGATCTGGAACCTGCCGAATGTCCTCACGATGCTGCGGATAGTGCTGGTGCCGTTCTTCGTCTGGTTCCTCCTCCTCGACGCGCCGGGGCTGCAGGCCCAGAACGGCGTCTGGCGCTGGGCGGCCGCCTTCGTTTTCGCGGTGGCCATCTACACGGACAAGCTCGACGGCGACATCGCCCGGTCCCGCGGCCTCGTCACCGACTTTGGCAAGATTGCCGACCCGATCGCCGACAAGCTCCTGATCGGTTCCGCGCTGGTCATGCTCTCCTTGCTCCAGGAACTGCCCTGGTGGGTCACCATCCTGATCCTGGTCCGGGAGTGGGGCATCACCGCCCTGCGTTTCTTCGTCATCCGCTACGGCGTTATCCCGGCCTCGCGCGGCGGCAAGCTCAAGACGGTGGTGCAGACGGCGGCCATCTTCCTCTACGTCCTTCCGTTGGCATCCCTCGCCCCGTGGCTGGGCGTTGTGGCGTTCATCGTGATGATGGCCGCCTTGGCCATCACCCTGTGGACCGGCGGCGAATACGTCATTGAGGCGCTCAAACTGCGGGCGGCCGGCATCAAGGCAGAGAAACAACGTTCAAGGGAGAACAAGCCATGAACCAGCCGGACCCCGTTCCTCACCCCAACCTGCACCCCAATCTGCATCCCAATCTGCACCGCCTGGCGGAGCAGGCCGTCACCGGCGCCCTCGGCCGCGGCCTGACCGCCGCCACCGCCGAATCCCTCACCGCCGGGATGGTCACCGCCGTGCTGGCCGACACGCCCGGCGCCTCCGGGATGCTGCAGGGCGGCGTGGTGTCCTATGCCAACAGGGTCAAGTCCGACGTCCTCGGCGTCCCCGCTGAGCTGCTCGACGCCGTCGGCTCCGTGGACGGCCAGGTAGCCGCAGCCATGGCCGACGGGGCGCGCCGCATCTGCGGCGCCGATATCGGCGTGTCCACTACCGGCGTGGCCGGTCCCGAACCGCACGACGGCAAAGCGGTGGGCACGGTCTTTGTCGGCATCGCCACGGCGGAAGGATCGACGTCGTACCCCTATTCCTTTGACGGCAGCCGCGCCGAGATCCGCGCACTTGCGTGCGGCGCCGCGCTGGAACGTCTGCTGGAGGCCCTATCTTCCGAAGGCTACCGGGCGTAAAGTTGCCGGGAACAAAAGTTGATTCCGAATAGTTGTTACATTGTGTCGCTTCCAAATGAGGGAGGCGCCTAGGATGAAAACATCAGCAGAGTCCGCCCCCACCGGCGGACTCGACAGTACGAGGAGCAAGGCGATACAGATGGTAAAGCAGCCCGTATCCGTAAACGGCGTTGTCCGCTGGAAGGATGTGGGCCTCGCCGATCAGGCCAAGAGCGAACAGAAGGAGCGCAAGATGGTTGTACTACGTCACGAAATCGGTGATGTCCTGCGCGATGTCCGCCAGCGCCAGGGCCGTACGCTCCGCGAAGTCTCGCACAGTGCCCGCGTTTCCCTGGGCTACCTGAGCGAAGTGGAACGCGGCCAGAAGGAAGCCTCCTCGGAGTTGCTCTCCTCGATCTGCTCGGCCCTCGATGTTCCGCTTTCGAGCATGCTCCGCGAAGTCAGCGACCGCGTCGCGGTCGCCGAGGGCGTCGCGGTTCCGGACACCGTTCCCCAGGAGTTCGCGCAGCGCTATGGCCGCGACCTCGACCGGGAACTGAACTCCGATCTCTCCGACGAGCTGGCCAAGGGCCTCCTTTCCGGGGCGCGCTAGCAGCCAGCTCACCTAAGACCTAAGACACAAAAGAGGACCTCCGGCCCAGGCCGGAGGTCCTTTGTCGTGTTTCGGTGACCAGGGTTCCCGGTGGGGGGTCAGGCGGGCTCGTCCCGGGGGAAACCGTCGCGCTCGTAGGTGGCATTGAGCTTGGCCATGTACATGGCCAAAGCCTGCAGATCCTCGGCCGGCCATTCCGCCAGGCGTTCCCGGAACACCTCACGCCGTGCGTCCTGGACCTGGTGCATCCTTTCCTCGCCTTCGGACGTCAGCCGGATGGCCTGCGCCCGGCCGTCCAGCGGGTCAGCCTCCTTCGACACCAGCCCGAGGCCCTCGAGGAAGGCGATCTGCCGGCTCACCGATGGCTTGCCGACGCCGATGCAGGAGGCTAGGTCGGTCAGCCGGATGGGGCCCTGCTGGCGGATCACGCTGAGCAGGCCGTAGGCGGCGGGTTCCATGTCCGGGTGGACCTGGCGCGAGAGCTGGTGGGAAATCGACCGGCCCCGGCGCCAGAGCAGGCTCAGCTGGTTCTCGACGGCGTCCAGGGCGGCGTCCGCGCCGGCGGTATCGGGAGCGGGATCTCCCGCGGACTCAGTTGGGTTGCTCATGGCAACCATTCTAGAGTCCCCGGCCGTGAGAGACTTTACTCGTGCGAATCAGTGACTTTTGGCGGCTTATGGACGACGAGTTCGGCGCGGGATACTCCCGCGTCCTGAGCAGTTCGCTGGTCCTGGCCGGGGTCGGAGGCCGCACCGCGGACCAGGCGCTCGGCGCCGGAGTTCCGCCGCGCCAGGTGTGGCTTGCCATGTGCGACGTCCAGGACGTTCCGCCGGAACGCCGCCTGGGCCGCGACGTCAAACCCCGTGACACCACCGGGCCCCGCTGACGCCTGCGTCGTCGCGCTGACGCCTGACACGCCGTCCGCTTGTTCGAATATCTGTTCGGATAGCGATATGCTTTTTTTCAGACCGTTTTCCACATAAGTGGTTCTCCCGACAACTTTGTCGGAGGGTGCCAGTAGCGTCAGTGATGACAGACAAAGGCCTCCACGGCCACTCCACAGCGAGAAAGTATTAGAGGTGTGAATCATGGCCGCAGCCCCGGATCGCCAGAAGGCGCTCGACGCAGCGCTTGCCCAGATTGACAAGCAGTTCGGCAAAGGCTCGGTCATGCGCCTCGGCGATGAAGTCCGTGCGCCCATCGAAGTCATCCCGACCGGGTCCATCGCACTCGACGTCGCCCTGGGAATTGGCGGCCTGCCCCGCGGCCGCGTCGTGGAAATCTACGGTCCGGAATCATCCGGTAAGACCACGGTCGCGCTGCACGCGGTTGCCAATGCCCAGCGCCAGGGCGGCATTGCCGCCTTCATCGACGCCGAGCACGCCCTCGATCCGGAATACGCCGCCAAGCTGGGCGTCGACACCGACGCGCTCCTGGTCTCCCAGCCGGACACCGGCGAGCAGGCGCTGGAAATCATGGACATGCTTATCGGATCCGGCTCCCTTGACGTCATAGTCATCGACTCCGTGGCCGCCCTCGTTCCCCGCGCGGAAATCGAAGGCGACATGGGCGACAGCCACGTGGGCCTGCAGGCCCGCCTGATGAGCCAGGCCCTGCGTAAGATCACCGGCCGCCTGAGCCAGACGAAGACCACGGCCATCTTCATCAACCAGCTGCGTGAAAAGATCGGTGTCTTCTTCGGCTCCCCGGAAACCACCACCGGTGGTAAGGCGCTGAAGTTCTATGCCTCCATCCGCATCGACGTCCGCCGCATCCAGACCCTGAAAGAGGGCGCCGATTCCGTCGGCAACCGCACCAAGGCCAAAATCGTCAAGAACAAGATGGCCCCGCCCTTCAAGATCGCCGAGTTCGACATCATCTACGGCCAGGGCATTTCCCGTGAGGGCGGCATCATCGACATGGGTGTCGAGCACGGCCTGATCAAGAAGTCGGGCTCCTGGTTCACCTACGATGGCGACCAGCTGGGCCAAGGCATGGAGAACTCCCGCCGCTTCCTGCGCGACAACCCGGAGCTGGCGGCCGAACTCGAGCGCCTGATCAAGGAAAAGCTCGGCGTTGGCGTCAAGGCCCCGGCTGAGACCGAAGAATCTCCGAAGCTGAAGGCCGTTGACGGCTTCTAACAGCCGGCGGCGCAAAGGGGCAGGATTTCCATCACGGAATCCTGCCCCCGGCTTTGCCGGCCCGGATCAGCCGGCGGACCGCACCGATGGCGCGGATTCGCCGGCCGGGCAGGACCGGGACGCGGACCCCGCGGCGGTGGCGCGTGCCATCGTGCTGCGGCAGCTGACGAATTCGCCCAAGAGCCGGCTGCAGCTCTCGCGCAAGCTGGCCGAGCGCAACGTCCCTGAGGACGTCGCGGAGGCCGTGCTGGACCGCTTCGAGGAAGTGCGGCTGGTTGACGACGCCGAGTTCGCCGACATGTGGGTCCGCAGCAGGTCCCAGACGCGCAAGCTCGCCAAAGGGGCCTTGCGGCGCGAACTTGCGGACAAGGGCATCGACCCGGAGATCGCTGCCGGTGCACTGGACCAGCTCAGCGACGCCGACGAGGAAACGGCCGCCCGGGAGCTCGTGGAGCGCAAGCTGCGGGGATTCACCGGCGGCGAAGACCGGGCCGAACGCGACAAAGTTACGCGCCGCCTCGCGTCAATGCTGGCCCGCAAGGGATACCAGCCGTCGCTCGCCTTCCGGGTGGTGGGTGAGGTGCTCGATGCCGCCGCCGGCCAAGCGGGGGACGGGGATTAGGACCGCCGGGCCGGGGTCTGCGCTGGCCCAGCCGCTGCCCACTACCCTTACCCGTTACCCTTAACAGGTGAGTTTTACCATTCCCTCCCCAACGGCCGGCACGACTTCTCCGACAGCGCCACCGGCGGTGCAGCCGGCAGGGCCCCAGACATTCGGTGCGGACCCCGTTTCCGCACCGGAAAGTCCCGCCCCGGCCCAGCCCCGCACCTACCAGGTGCGCACTTTCGGCTGCCAGATGAACGTGCACGATTCCGAGCGGATGGCCGGCATGCTGGAAGCCGCAGGCTACGTCCCCTCCTCCGGCGAGCTGGCCGACGTCGTGGTCTTCAACACCTGCGCGGTCCGGGAAAACGCCGACAACAAGCTGTACGGCAACCTCGGCATCCTCGCCCCGGTCAAGGCAGCCAACCCGGGCATGCAGATCGCCGTCGGCGGCTGTCTCGCGCAAAAAGACCGCGAGACCATCCTCAAGAAGGCCCCGTGGGTGGATGCCGTGTTCGGCACCCACAATGTCGGTGCCCTGCCGGCGCTGCTGGACCGGGCCCGCCACAACAATGAGGCCCAGCTGGAGATCCTCGAATCGCTGGACGTCTTTCCGTCCACCCTCCCCACCAAGCGGGACTCCGTCTACTCGGGCTGGGTATCGATCTCGGTGGGCTGCAACAACACCTGCACCTTCTGCATCGTCCCGGCCCTGCGGGGCAAGGAAAAGGACCGCCGCCCCGGCGAGATCCTGGCCGAAATCCAGGCGCTCGTGGACGACGGTGCCATCGAGGTAACCCTGCTGGGCCAGAACGTGAACTCCTACGGCGTCGAATTCGGCGACCGGCAGGCCTTCTCCAAGCTCCTGCGCGCGTGCGGCGACATCCCGGGCCTGGAGCGGGTCCGGTTCACCAGCCCGCACCCGGCCGCCTTTACCGACGACGTCATCGACGCCATGGCCGAGACGCCCAACGTCATGCCGCAACTGCACATGCCCCTGCAGTCCGGCTCGGACAAGGTCCTCAAGGACATGAAGCGGTCCTACCGCTCGACCAAGTTCCTCGGCATCCTGGACAAGGTCCGCGAGAAGATCCCGCACGCCGCCATCTCCACCGACATCATCGTCGGGTTCCCCGGCGAGACCGAGGAGGACTTCCAGGCCACCCTCGACGTCGTGGCGAAGTCCCGGTTCGCCACCGCCTTCACCTTCCAGTACTCCAAGCGGCCGGGCACGCCCGCCGCGGACCTGCCGGACCAGCTGCCCAAGGCCGTGGTCCAGGAACGCTTCGAACGCCTCACGGCACTGCAGGACCGGATTGCCGCCGAGGAAAACGCCCGGCAGCTTGGCCGCCGCGTCGAGGTCATGGTGACGGCGCAGTCGGGCCGTAAGGCTGGGGAAACCCACCGCCTCTCCGGCCGGTCCCGGGACCAGCGGCTGGTGCACTTCTCCGTGCCCGCCGGAGCCGAAGTGCCCCGGCCCGGCGATCTGGTGACTGTCACCATCACAGAGGCGGCGGCGTTCCACCTCGTCTCCGACCCCGCCTCGGCCGAGGACTACAGCCTGCGCCGGTCCCGTGCCGGCGATGCCTGGGACCGGTCGCAGGCAGATTCCTGCGGCGCCCCGGCCAGCCCGGCGGGCAAGACCAGCGCGTCGGGCACCTCCGGCGTGTCGCTGGGCATGCCCAGCCTCCCGGTCCGCGGCCGTTAGCGCCGTGCCCGGCCCGCAGGGCGCTCCCCGGAACGAAGCAGTCCAGAACCCAGCAGCCCGGGCCACAGCGGCCGAGGACACAGCCCGGGCCTTGGCGGTCGAGGGCACTGCCCAGCAGGACACGGCCCAGCAGGACGCTGCCCAAAATGCGGCGGCGCAGGGGGCACGGCCGGCCGCGCCGCCGGTGATCGCCGTCGTCGGGCCGACCGGATCCGGCAAATCAGACCTGGCCGTTTCCCTCGCCCTTGAGCTCGACGGTGAAGTCATCAACGCCGACTCGATGCAGTTCTACCGCGGCATGGATATCGGAACCGCCAAGATCACCGAGGTGGAGCGCCGCGGTGTGCCGCATCACCTGCTGGACATTCTGGACGTGACCGAGGAAGCGAGCGTCTCGGACTTCCAGCAGCAGGCCCGGGCGTTGATCGCCGACATCCACGGCCGGGGTAAGCGCGCCATCCTGGCCGGCGGCTCCGGACTCTACGTCCGCGCCGCCCTCGACGTCCTGGAATTCCCCGGCACGGATCCGGACATCCGCGGCCGGCTCGAGGCGGAACTGGCTACCGCGGGCCCCGCGCCCCTGCGGCAACGGCTCGAGGCAGTGGACCCCGTCTCCGCGGGCAGGCTCGGCGATGAGCGCAGGATCATCCGCGCCCTGGAAGTCTTCGAGCTCACCGGGCGGCCATTCAGCTCCTTCATGCCGGCCCGCCAATACTTCCAGCCTGCCGTCCAGATCGGACTCGAGGTGGACCGGGAACTGCTCCGGCAGCGCCTGGCCGACCGGGTCCACGCGATGGTGGACCGGGGGCTCCTGGACGAAGTCCGCCGGCTGGACGCAGCAGGGCTCCGCAGCGGCCGGACCGCGCCGCGGGCCCTCGGCTACGCCCAGTTCCTCCGGGTGCTCGACGGTGCCTTCAGCGTGGAGCAGGCCGCGGACGAAACCATCATCGCCACCCGGCAGTTCGCGCGCCGCCAGCTGACCTGGTTCCGTGCGGATCCCCGGGTCACCTGGCTGGGCTGGCACGATCCTGACCTCGTGGCCGAGGCCGCCGGCCTCTGCCGGGCGACGCCGGTTCTGCCTCCGGCGTAGCGCTTGGGTCACGGTGCCGGAGCGGTCGGGGCGGAACGGTAACCTTGGAGCATGGACGAATCCCAAGCCGTAGCCGCTGACCGTACTGCCGGCGATACCGCCCCGCTGAGCGGCCTGAAGTTTTCCAAAGGCCACGGAACGGGCAACGACTTTGTCCTGATCGCAGACCCCAACGGCGCGCTCGAGTTGAGCCCGGAGCACGTCGCGGCGCTCTGTGACCGGCACCGTGGCATCGGCGGCGACGGCCTGATCCGGGCCGTGCCTTCCCGGCTCCTGCCCGAGGGGCAGCAATTGCTGACCGCGCACCCCGATGCCGAGTGGTTCATGGACTACCGCAACGGCGACGGCTCGCTCTCTGAGATGTGCGGAAACGGAGTCCGCGTCTTTGTGCACTTCCTCATCGCCGAAGGCCTCGTGGACCTGCCGGCCGGCGAATCGCTCGTCATTGGAACCCGGGGCGGTGCCAAGACGATCGTCCGGACGGCTGCGGGCTACGCCGTGGACATGGGCCCCTGGGAATTCATTTTCCCGGGCGAGGCGACCGCGCGGGCCATGGACTCGCTGGTCAGCGCCGACGGGCTCGAAGTCGCACGGCCCGCCCTCTCCGTCAGCATGGGCAACCCGCACACTGTCGTGGCCCTGGCCGAAACAGCCGAACTGGAGGCCACGCAGCTGTTCACGGCCCCCCGGGTGGACCCGACGCCGCCGCACGGCACCAACGTCGAATTCGTTGTGCCCTCCGAACCACTGGTCCACGACGGCACCGGCACCATCACCATGCGGGTCCACGAGCGCGGAGTGGGGGAGACCCAGTCATGCGGCACGGGCGCCTGCGCCGCCGCCGTCGCGATTCGCCACTGGGCCGGCCAGGGCGCACCGGACGCGTGGAACGTCCACGTCCCCGGCGGCGTCGTCGGCGTGAAATTCTTCCTGGGCCCGGAGGGGCACGAACACGTCGAACTCAGCGGCCCGGCCGTGATCGTCGCTAGCGGGACGCTTTCCTGATTCGAAGGATCCGGAACGACTTCGACGTGCTCTCCCGGGTCACGCTGAAGCTGGCGTCGAGCTCCGCCGAGAGCCAGCGCTGCAGCGAGTCCGAGCCGAGGTTCTTCTGGACCACGAGCCAGGCCGATCCGCCCGGCGCCAGCCTGGGAATCCACAGGCGCAGGAGGGCATGAAGCTCATCCTTGCCGATCCTGATCGGCGGGTTGGACCAGATGGTGTCAAAGCGCAGGTCGGGGTCCACGGCGTCCGGCGTGCTGGCGGATACGTTGTGCAGCCCCAACAGCCCGGCGTTTTCATTGGTCAGGGTCACGCAGCGTTCGTTCACGTCCACCGCGTAGACCTGGGCGTGCGGTGCCCGCAGGGCCATGGTCAGGGCGATCGGTCCCCAGCCGCAGCCGATATCCAGCAGGTTGCCCTGCGGCGACGGCGCCGGGACGTCGGCCAGCAGCACGGCCGTCCCCTTGTCGATCCCGTCCGGGCTGAAGATCCCCGAGGACGTCTGCAGCCGGCGCGTCTCGCCGGCAAGATCCACAGTGAGCGGCTTACGGGTAAAGGGCCCGGCCGGCTGGGCGCTGAAATAGTGTGCAGACTCCATAATGGGCCAGATTAGTTCGCGGCCAGCCCGTATGGGAAACCGGGTGGGAGCGCCAGCGTCTGCTACGCTACAAAACATGATCTTGATCTCCAAGTAGCCGGCACGGGTCCCGTCCCGTCCTTGTCAGGGACGCCGAGGGACTCCGTAGCGATGCAGGTAAACGCCTTCCGCTGAGTGCGCCATTGCAGGGGTGAGTTTTCTCACCCGCGGGCGCCCGCACCACTTGGAATCCAGCCATTTCCCAGGCACCGTGTCTTGCTGGCACAGTTTTTCGAGCACCGTGCTCCCTGGCCCGCTCCCGGGCCCGGCGTGGCGGAGGCACCTACCTCAACGTGTTTGCACCGGCACCGGCACCGGCACCGCCCACACAGCCAGTGTCCCCGCAGCCAGGCGCCGTAGCCGCCTCTACCGTCCCCAGCCACCGCTCCGCACAGAGCCAGCCCCGCCCCGGCGCCGTTGCCGCAGGCATTCCAGGAGGCCCGCATGACCCCCCGCCGTCAGCCCAGCGCGAATACCGCCCCACAGAGCAACAATCGGCACTATTCTGAAAGTGCCGAACCTTTAAAGGAGACCATGACCAGCCACCCCAACACCGGACCCGATTCAGCAGCCCAGGACATGAGCCCTGAAGAGATTCAAGCTGTAATCGACCGGATCCTTTCCAAGGACACCCCCGCCCCAGGCCGCGGCGGCGGCACCGGCCATGGCACCGCCGCCGGTGCTGGCACCAGCAGCCCGACGTCGGTGCTCGGCAAGGCGCAGGCCATCTCCCGCCTGGACGAGGTGTACACCAACTTCGACGGCGACCAGCAGGACCTTGAGGAACGGCACGCACTGCGCCGCAAGGCCGGCCTGTCCACCGAACTCGAAGACGTCACCGAGGTCGAATACCGGCAGTTGCGCCTTGAGCGCGTCGTCCTGGCCGGGCTCTGGACCGAGGGCACCCTCGCGGACGCCGAGAACTCCCTGCGCGAACTTGCTGCCCTCGCTGAGACGGCCGGCTCCGAGGTCCTCGACGGGCTCGTCCAGCGGCGCGCCAAGCCCGATCCCGGGACTTTCCTCGGCTCCGGCAAGGCACAGGAACTGAAAGCCATCGTGATGTCCACCGGTGCCGACACCGTCGTCGTCGACGCCGAATTGGCCCCGTCCCAGCGGCGCGGGCTGGAGGACATCGTCAAGGTCAAGGTCATTGACCGTACAGCGCTGATCCTGGACATTTTCGCCCAGCACGCCAAGAGCCGTGAAGGCAAGGCGCAGGTGGAGCTCGCCCAGCTCGAATACCTGCTCCCGCGCCTGCGCGGCTGGGGTGAATCGATGTCCCGCCAGGCCGGTGGCCAGGTGGGCGGCGCCGGTGCCGGCATGGGCTCGCGTGGTCCCGGTGAGACCAAGATCGAACTGGACCGCCGTCGGATCCGCACCCGGATGGCCAAGCTGCGGCGCGAAATCGCCGCTATGAAGCCTGCCCGGGAAACGAAGCGCGCCAACCGCCGTCGTAATGCCGTGCCCTCTGTCGCCATCGCCGGGTACACCAACGCCGGGAAGTCCTCGCTGCTGAACCGGCTGACCGACGCAGGGGTGCTGGTGGAAAACGCCCTGTTCGCCACCCTGGACCCCACCGTCCGCAAGGCCGAAACCGCTGACGGGCTGGGCTACACCCTGGCCGACACCGTGGGCTTTGTCCGTTCCCTGCCCACCCAGCTCGTGGAGGCATTCCGCTCCACGCTGGAAGAGGTCGCCGACTCTGACCTGATCCTGCATGTCGTGGACGTCTCGCACCCAGATCCGGAAGGCCAGATCGCGGCTGTCCGGACGGTCTTCAGCGAAGTCGACGCGCGCAAGGTTCCGGAAATCATTGTCCTGAACAAGGCCGACGCCGCTGACCCGTTCGTAGTCGAACGGCTCAAGCAGCGCGAGCCGCGCCACGTGGTGGTCTCGGCCCGCACCGGCGAAGGCATTCCGGAACTGCTCAAGGCCATCAGCGACGGCATTCCGCGGCCCAGCGTGAAGCTTGAACTGCTCATCCCGTACAACCGCGGGGATCTGATCAGCAAGCTCCACGAGAGCGACGCCGAGATCCTCAGCCTCGACCACGAGGAAACCGGGACCCGTGCCGTGGTGATGGTGCGTGAAGGACTCGCCGCCGAACTGGATCCCTTCATCAGCAATGACTGAGGCTGCGGTGACCAGGACCGACGCCGAACCAGCCGACGCCGGGCCGGCCGACGCCGAACCAGCTGACGCTGGGCCGGCCGACGCCGATACCGGCGCCGGTTCGGTTGCCGGCGCGGCCGGCGAGGAGTTTGTTGTTAAGCTGCTCGACCGTGCCGTGTCCGGCATGGGCGGGCAGAGCCGCGATGGCCAGCACGAAATGGCCCGGCAGGTGGCGCGCGCGATAGACAGCGGCGATCACCTGCTGGTCCAGGCCGGCACCGGCACCGGCAAGTCGCTGGCCTACCTGATTCCGCTGATCGCGCATTCGCTGACCAGCAACAAACCCACCCTGGTCTCCACCGCCACCCTGGCACTGCAAACGCAGATTGTGGGCCGGGACCTGCCCAGGCTGCTCAAGACCATCACCCCTGCCCTGGAGCGGCCCGTCAAGGTCGCCCTGGTCAAGGGCCGGTCCAACTACGTCTGCCGGCACAAACTCGAGGGCGGCTTCCCGTCCGAAGAACCTTCCGAGGGACAGCTGTTTTCCCTCGGCGAGGACACGTCCGTGCCGCACTTCGCCGCCGCACTTGGCGGGCCGTCCTCCCAGCTGGGCAAGGAAGTTGTCCGGCTGCGCGAATGGGCCGAGGAGACCGCCACGGGGGACCGCGACGAGCTCATGCCGGGCGTCACGGACCGGGCCTGGCGCCAGGTCTCGGTCACCTCCATGGAGTGCCTCGGCGCGCAGAAATGCCCGCTCGCGGCCGAATGCTTCAGCGAACTGGCACGGCAGAACGCCGCCGATGCCGACGTCGTGGTCACCAACCACGCCATGCTCGCCGTCAGTGCCTTCGAAGGCCTGGCGGTCCTGCCGGAGTACGACGTCGTCGTGGTGGATGAAGCACACGAACTTCAGGACCGCGTCACGGGCGCGGTCTCAGGCCAGCTCTCCGTGGCGATGGTGCACGCCGCCGCGTCCGGGGCCCGGAAGCACACGGGCATCACCGTGGATGCGCTGAACAATGCCGCCGCCCACCTGGAGCTCGCCATCGACGGCGTCCCCAGCGGGCTGATGCCCAACGGCCTGAACAGCGAGCAGCTGGACTGCATCGACCAGCTGCGCGACGCGTGCCGCGCCGCCCTGTCAGATTCCAAGGGGGACAGCTCCGTGTCGGCGGACGGCGGACGGCAGCTGGCCCGCTCGCGCCTAATGGTCATCCTGGAGCTCTGTGAACGCCTCCTGGCGGCGCGCGAAAACCGCGAAGTCGTGTGGTTCTCCCGCAACAGCAGCTTCGACCCGGCGCAGGGCTACTCCCAGCCGGACGAGAGCGCGCCGGCGTGGATCAACGTTGCCCCGCTGAGCGTCGCAGGGCGGTTGCGCGAGGGCCTGTTCGCGGACCACACCGTCATCCTGACCTCGGCCACACTGGCCATCGGCGCTGCCTTCGAACCCGCCGCCGGCGGCCTGGGCCTGGTTGGCAACGGCGCCCCGAGCTGGACCGGCGTCGACGTCGGCTCCCCGTTCGACTACCCGAAGCAGGGCATCCTCTACGTAGCCCGGCACCTGCCCAAACCCGGCCGCGGAACGTCCCCCGAGGCCCTGGACGAACTCGAGAAGCTGATCCGCGCCTCCGGCGGAGGCGCCCTGTGCCTGTTCTCCTCGCGGCGCGCCGCAGAGGAAGCAGCCGAGGCCATGCGGCCCCGGCTGGGCCTCAGCATCCTGTGCCAGGGGGAGTCGACCATGACGGCGCTCGTGCGGCAGTTTGCCGACGAACCTGACACGTGTTTGTTCGGCACCATGTCCCTCTGGCAGGGCGTCGACGTCCCTGGCGTGTCCTGCCGGCTGGTGGTCATCGACCGGATTCCCTTCCCGCGGCCGGACGACCCGCTGATGACGGCACGTTCGCGGGCCGTGGCCCAGGCCGGCGGCAATGGCTTCATGGCCGTCTCGGCCACGCACGCCGCCATCCGCCTCGCGCAGGGCGCCGGACGGCTGATCCGCTCGACCTCGGATAAGGGCGTGGTGGCAGTGCTGGATTCGCGGCTCTCCACGGAGCGTTACGGCGGCTTCCTGCGCGCCGCGCTGCCGCCGTTCTGGCCCACCACCGATTCATCGATAGCCATGGCAGCCCTGAAGCGCCTGGCGAAAGACTCCGCGAAAGCCTAAGTCCCAACCGGGGCCGCCACCCTGCGCCGGAAATCCGCCGCGGGGTGGCCGCTCCGAACTGGCAGCATGCCCCGGATGGCTAAGGGGAGCGCAGTTTAGAGCAAGCGCAGTTTAGAGGGAGCGCAGTACCGATACGACCTTGCCCATGATGACGGCGTGGTCGCCCAGGATGGGCTCGTACTGGGTGTTTTGCGGCAACAGCCACGTGTGGCCGTCCCGCTGGCGGAAGGTCTTGACAGTGGCTTCGTCGTCCAGCAGGGCGGCAACGATATCGCCGTTCACGGCATCACCCTGGCGGCGGACAACCACCCAGTCGCCGTCGCAGATGGCGGCGTCGATCATCGAGTCGCCGGCCACCTTGAGCATGAAGAGTTCGCCATGGCCCACGAGTTGGCGGGGCAGCGGCATGACGTCCTCCACCACCTGGTCCGCGAGGATCGGCCCGCCGGCGGCGATGCGTCCGACGAACGGCACCATTGCCGTGTCAGTGGCGCTGGCGAGCTCGGTTACCGACAGGCCGCCGACGGCCCGCAAGGGGCTGGACTTCTCGATACCAGATATCGGTGTGGCCCCCTCGTCCAGGGTCAGCGGCATGAGCACTTCCATGGCCCGGGGCCGCTTCGGATCGCGCCGCAGGTAGCCGAGCTTTTCCAGTTGGGAGAGCTGGTGGGTCACGCTCGACAGGCTGGCGAGACCGACGGTGTCGCCGATTTCGCGCATGGACGGCGGGTAGCCCTTGTCCGTGACGGACCGCTGGATGGTCTCCAGGATTTTCTTTTGCCGGACGGTGAGGCTCTTGGGGGCCCGGGCGGGCTGCGGGCTCCGTGGGGTGGCCCTGCCGCCGGTGGCTTGTGCTGCCATGTTCGCCAACGCCTTTCCGTTCCGCCCGGCTGCCGTGGCTGCTGTCACCGGGAACTTCCGGCCTGAAATGTCAGACCCTGCTGATCAACTACGAATGAATTCCCACTGGTAGTTCGAAAGTGGGAGTTCGAAAGTGGTTGTCCTGTCCCTCAAAAATAGGCCAGCCGCAGACCTTTTTCAAACATTTGTTCTAGCGAGTCTCGACATCGTTCGTTAGTAAGTGCTAAAACAGAACAAGTAAGATTCGAATATGTGTTCGATTCCGACGATCTGGGTTCGCAGGCAATGTTCGGTTCTATGTTCGAAGGTTCGGCCGGTTGGCGGCGAGTACGTGAGTACGCCGGGCGGCAACTTATGGTCCAGGAGGGCTCAGTTCATGTCAGTTTCAAGCGCGTTTGACGGCACTAACATTCAGGGCGTCACGACCCGCCACCGTGGTGTTGGTCCGGGTGGCGCAGCGGATCGCCGCAGCATCGGACACGGCAACATCGGACCCGGCAGCATCGGACACGGCGGCCTCGACCAAAGCGGCATGGGCCAGGGCGTTTCCAGTCACGGCAACGTGTACCCGCTCAACGCCAGGCGCCGCGGCTCCGCGCCGTCGCGGGCGCAGCAAGGAGCCGCCGCCGCGGTTTCCGGCGGCCGGACCAAGCAGCCGCCGCTTCGGCTCACCCGGCGCGGACGCTTCGTCTTTTTCGGCGTCCCCCTGATTCTGCTGGCGGCGTTCATCCTGTCCTTCAGCGGATTCCTCAACGCTCCCGCGAAAGCGGCAGATTCCGCAGACCAGCTCTCGGTGACGCCGACCGTATCCGTCACAGTCCAACCGGGGGAGTCCCTCTGGGCCATTGCCGGGTCGGTGGCCCCGGAGCGCGATCCCCGCGATGTTGTGGCCGATATCGTGCAGTTGAACAATCTGGACGCCGCGCGTGTGATGCCGGGCCAGCAACTGTTTGTTCCGTCCAAGTAGCCACCCCCGGGTGCCGTCGCGGGCGTCACAGTTTCAGCGCCCGTCCCGCTACCACTTAAACTGGTCACGTGACTGACCAGCTTGAGCGCCTCAACCGACTGCCCCTCCGAACCAATCTGCGTGGCCTGCGTCCGTATGGCGCGCCGCAGCTGGACGTCCCCATCCTGCTCAACGTCAACGAGAACACCCATGGGGTCCCGGCCGATGTCCGCGCCGCGATTACCGAAGCCGTGAGCGCCGCCGCTGCCGGGCTGAACCGCTATCCGGACCGCGAATTCACCGAATTGCGCGAAGCCCTCGCCGAATACCTTGGCCATGGGCTGGACGCGGAGAACATCTGGGCCGCGAATGGTTCCAACGAAGTCCTTCAGCAAATCCTCCAGGCCTTCGGGGGCCCTGGCCGGACGGCCCTCGGGTTCCCTCCCACGTATTCGATGTACCCGCTGCTGGCCTCCGGCACGGATACGGAGTACGTCGTCGGGGCCCGCGCGTCCGACTATGGGCTCAGTGCGGAATCAGCGGCACAGCAAGTCCGCGAGCTTCAGCCCAACATTGTCTTCCTCTGTTCCCCGAACAACCCGACCGGCACGGGGCTGGGCCTTGATGTGGTCGAGGCAGTCTATGACGCCGGCGAGGCCAGCCAGACCATCGTGATCGTCGACGAGGCCTATCACGAGTTCGCCCACGACGGCACGCCCAGTGCTCTCACCCTGCTGCCTGGCCGGGAGCGGCTCATCGTCTCGCGCACCATGAGCAAGGCCTTCGCCCTCGCGGGTGCGCGGCTCGGCTACATGGCCGCGGCCCCGGAGGTCGCGGATGCCCTGCGCCTGGTGCGTCTCCCGTACCACCTCTCCGCCATCACCCAGGCTGCGGCCCTGGCTGCCCTGCACCACCGGGAGGCGCTCATGGCGGACGTCGAGGACATCAAGCGCCAGCGCGACCGGATCGTGTCGGAACTGACGCGGTTGGGCTTGACCCCGGCCGCGTCTGATTCCAACTACGTGTTCTTCGGCGGCCTCGAGAACCCCCATGAGGTTTGGCAGCGCATGCTGGACGCCGGTGTCCTCATCCGCGACGTCGGTATTCCGGGGCACCTGCGCGTCACCGCCGGCACTGAGACAGAAACCACAGCCTTCCTGGAGGCACTCGAACTCATCCTGGCCGGCTCCGCAAAGCCGCAGGCCTAGACTTGGTGGGGAGCCCAATCGTCCCCGCCAGATTGCCCAACACCCTGCCTTCTTCCAAAGGACACATCTACATGAGCACCACCGGATCCACCGCCGCCGAGGGCCGGACCGCACGCATGGAACGGACCACCAGCGAGTCCTCGGTCCTGGTCGAGATCAACCTGGACGGCACCGGCGTTTCAGACATCAGCACGTCGGTCCCGTTCTACGACCACATGCTGACGGCCCTCAGCAAGCACTCCTTGATTGACATGACCGTCAAGGCCACCGGCGACACCCACATCGATGTCCACCACACTGTCGAGGACGTGGCCATCACTTTCGGCGAGGTTCTGCGGACCGCCCTGGGCAACAAAGCCGGGATCCGCCGCTTTGGCGAGGCGACCGTTCCCCTCGATGAGGCCCTCGCGCAAGCTGTCGTGGACGTCTCCGGCCGTCCCTACCTGGTCCACGCCGGCGAGCCGGCAGGCCAGGAATACCACCTGATCGGCGGCCACTTTACGGGCTCCCTGACCCGCCACGTCTTCGAGGCGATCACCCTTCACGCCGGGATCTGCCTGCACATGAACGTCACTGCCGGGCGTGACCCCCACCACATCGTCGAGGCCCAGTTCAAGGCCTTTGCCCGTGCCCTGCGCGCAGCCGTCGAGCCGGATCCCCGCGTCGAGGGCATCCCGTCGACAAAGGGTGCTTTGTGACCGGCCCGGTGCTCCGCGACGGGGCCATCATCGACCCCGCCGCCGCGACCAAGCCGGTCTCCCCGCAGGGAAAGCCCACAGTTACGGTGCTGGACTACGGCTCCGGGAATGTCCGGTCCGCCGTCCGCGCGCTGGAGCGGGCCGGCGCCGAAGTCACCCTCAGCTCCAAGCCTGAGGATGTCCTCAATGCCGACGGCCTCGTCGTCCCCGGTGTCGGCGCCTTCGAAACCGTCATGCGCGAACTCAAGGCCGTTGACGCCATCCGCATGATCGGCCGCCGTGTCGCCGGAGGCCGCCCCGTGCTGGCCATCTGCGTCGGGCTCCAAGTGCTGTTCGAGGCCGGCGTCGAACACGGCACCGAAGCCGAGGGCATGGGGGAATGGCCCGGCAAGGTGGAACTGTTGCCTGCCGACGTCGTGCCCCACATGGGCTGGAACACCGTCGCCGTCCCCGAAGGGTCCAGGCTCTTCGCCGGGGTTGAGGACGAGCGCTTCTACTTCGTGCACTCCTACGGTGTCCAGAAGTGGGACTTCGACGTCATCCAGCCGCGGATGGCTGCGCCGCTGGTGACCTGGTCCGACCACGGTGCCCCGTTCATCGCGGCCGTGGAAAACGGCCCGCTGTGTGCCACCCAGTTCCACCCGGAGAAGTCCGGCGACGCCGGCGCCCGGCTGCTGCGCAACTGGGTCCAAAGCCTGCGCCCCGCAGCCCCGGACCGTACCGCAGCCCCGGAAGGGACCGCCTAGATGTGGTCCCTGGTGCTCATGGGCGTGGCCGGCCTGCTGGTTGGCGGCGGGATCTCCTTCCGCCAGCAGAAAAGTCCGCTCTGGGTGCAGATCGTTTTCTACATCCTCGCCGGCATGTCACTGCTGGCCGCCTACCTCCTGACCCTGCCGGCGTCCTGACCGCCCCTCCCCACCCCCATCCCCAAGCTGAGGACTCCACGATGACCACCGAAACCCCGCTGCCCGTACTCGAGCTCCTGCCCGCCGTCGACGTCGTCAACGGACAGGCCGTCCGGCTCGTACAGGGCGAAGCCGGCAGCGAGACGAGCTACGGCACCCCGCTGGAGGCCGCCCTCAACTGGCAGCAGCAGGGGGCTGAGTGGGTGCATCTGGTCGACCTGGACGCCGCGTTCGGGCGCGGCTCCAACGCCGAGCTCCTGCGCGAGGTCGTCGGCCGGCTCGATATCAAGGTGGAGCTCTCCGGCGGCCTTCGCGACGACGAATCCCTTGAGAAGGCCCTCGACCTCGGCGTCGCACGCGTCAACCTGGGCACGGCGGCACTGGAAAACCCGGAATGGACGGCCCGGGTGATCGAGCGCTTCGGCGACAAGATTGCCGTCGGCCTGGATGTCCGCGGCACCACCCTCGCCGGCCGGGGCTGGACCAAGGAAGGCGGGGACCTCTGGGACGTGCTCGGCCGCCTCGAGGACGCCGGCTGCGCCCGGTACGTCGTGACCGATGTGACCAAGGACGGCACGCTCCAGGGCCCCAACGTCGAACTCCTGCGCCAGATGGTCGAGAAAACGGGCAAGCCGGTGGTCGCCTCCGGCGGCATTTCCAGCCTCGAGGATCTCAAGGTCCTGCGCTCCCTGGTGCCGCTCGGCGTCGAAGGCGCCATCGTCGGCAAGGCCCTCTACAACGGCAACTTCACCCTGCCCGAGGCCCTCGACGTCGCCGGCCGCCGCTAGCGGCGAAGGCGCCCATGACGCACTCCCACGACACCCACGACCCCAATAACCCCCACGAGACAGTGCAGGCAGGGACCGGGGCCGGTCCCATCCGGCATCTGCCCGGGCATATCGCGGCGGCCCTTGCCGGCGCCGGCGGGGCCACGGACTCCGCCGGCCAACCCTGGGCTGGGCGCAGCCTGTCCGGCAATGACGCCAAGATCCATAATTTCGACGACGACGACGGCACCGCCGACGCCGGCTATCTGGCGGCCTTGTCCGACCTCGCCGCGGGCACTGGCGACGAGGCGGCCGTGGTGGCCGCGCTGGCCACCGCCCGGGTGTTCGTGCCAATCCTCGCCCAGCTCGCCGAAGAGGGCGAGGCCGCGGCCGGGCCCAACGGGGATCCGCTGCACTCGGACAAGCAGGCCGACATGGCCCTGGTGACGCTCAAGGCGCCGGACGGACGGACGGCCATGCCGGTGTTCACCTCGGCAGCGTCACTGACGGCGTGGCACCCGGAGGCCAGGCCGGTCGCCGTGTACGCGGCCCGGGCCGCCTTGTCAGCGGTCGCGGAAGGGGCGGAGCTGCTCGTGCTCGATCCCGGCTCGGAAGTGACGTTCGTGGTCCGCCGGCCGGCAGTCTGGGCCCTCGCCCAGCAGCAGCCATGGACGCCGTCATACGCCGACCCCGATCTCGCGGGTGCACTCGGGGAAGGCGCGGTTGGCTTTCCGGCGGTCCGCCGTGTTGAAATTCATCCGGGGGGTGGAGTTGCCTCGGCCACGGCCGATGGCAGGCGGCTCCCCGGTGGGGGAGCCGGCCCGGAACTCCGTGTGGTCCTCTACCTTGAAGACGGTCTCGACGCCGCCGGCGTGCAGTCGATCGTCGCCGGCCTCAATAACGCCTGGGCCCGGAATGAAATCTTTGCCGAGCGGGTTGATTCGATCGAGGTCAAGCTGCAGCGTGCAGCACCATAGCTGACGGCCCAACGGGGGGACCTCCCGGTGCTGCCGTGGGCAGTACCAGAAGGATATAGTCCGTGAATTTCGCGCTTTACCGTCAGCTGCTGGCCATCCGGCCCATCAGGCGCCTCCTGCTGGTCGGCATGATCGCCCGCATACCGCACTCGGCGGCCGGCGTCCTGCTGACCCTGCACATCGTCCTGACCCTCGGCCAGGGCTACGCCGCCGCCGGAGCGGCCGCCGCCGTGATGACGATCGGTATCGCCGTCGGCGCGCCCTGGCGCGGACGCCGGGTCGACACCGTGGGGCTGCGAAAGGCGCTGATTCCGTCTGTGGTCTCCGAGGCCGTGATCTGGTCGATCGTGCCGCACGTGTCCTACGAGGCCCTGTTGCCCCTGGTCTTCATCGGGGGCCTGCTGACTCTGCCCATCTTCAGCGTGGTGCGGCAGTCGCTGGGCGTTCTGGCCCCCGGGGAACAGCGCCGGACTGCCTTTGCGCTCGACGCCATCGCCACCGAGCTGGTCTTCATGATCGGCCCGGCCGTCGGAGCCGTCGTCGCCACCAGCGGCCAGTCCGTCCTGGGCCTGACAGTCGTGGGAGTGGCCACATCCGTCTCCGGGCTCTTCCTCATGTGGTTCAACCCGCCCACCCGGAGTGCTTCCCCGGACGCCGGGCTTGAGGCGCAGGAGCTGGAGTGCGCGGAAGCCGCAGTGGTCGCCGCCGCGCCGGCCCACCTGCAGGAGGCAGCAGCCGAACTGGCACCCCTGGCGGCCGCCGCCGAGGAGCGCCGCCGGCGGGGATCCGGCCTGCGCCACAGGGTCATCCACAACTTCAGCTGGTTCACCGCCGCCGTAGCCGCCGTGTTTGCCGTCGGCGCCGGTGCCGGCATGGTCCTCAGCGGCACCGACGTCGGCATCGTCGCGGCGCTCCAGACCGGCGGCCACCAGGCCGAAATCGGCATCGTGTTCCTCTTCTGGTGCGCGGCCTCGGTGGTGGGCGGCGTCCTCTACGGTGCCATGCACCGGGCCGTTTCCCCGATCCTCCTGTTGCTGGGGATGTCAGCGCTGACGGTCCCGATGGCCTTCGCGACCGACGTCTGGACGCTCAGCCTGCTCGCGTTGCTGCCGGGTCTGCTGTGCGCGCCGGTGTTGTCCGCGGCCTCGGAAAAGGTGGCCGAACTGGTGGATGAAAGCCGGCGTGGCGAGGCGATGGGCTGGTACGGGTCATCGCTCACCGGCGGAGTGGCCCTGGGAGCGCCGCTTGCCGGGCTGTTCATTGACCTCATCGGCCCGTCGGCCGGCTTCGTCTCAGTGGGGTTGGCGGGCGTGGCCCTCTGCCTGGTGGGACTGGCCCTGCAACAGGTCCGGCGCAGCCGCCTGGCCCGCGTCTGAACGCGGGCCTGCCGCCATTGCGCCACTCCGGGCACGCGCCCGGGCTTTGTGAACGGCAAATCCTGCGGACGGAAAATCCTGTGAACGGCAAATCCTGCGGACGGAAAATGGTGCGGACGGAAAATAACGACGCCGGCGGGCGGACCTGGGTGGTCCGCACGCCGGCGTTGTCCTGGCTGACGGTTGCTTAGTTGACGGGGCCGGTGTACTTCTCGCCCGGGCCCTTGCCCGGCGCGTCCGGGATGATCGATTCTTCGCGGAAGGCCAGCTGGAGCGAACGGAGTCCGTCGCGCAACGGTCCAGCGTGCTGTGAGCCGATTTCGGGCGCCGCCGCGGTCACCAGACCGGCGAGGGCGGTGATCAGCTTGCGGGCCTCGTCCAGGTCCTTGAGGTCCTGGGCATTTTCCTCGGCGGCGAGGCCGAGCTTTACCGCGGCGGCGCTCATCAGGTGCACGGCGGCCGTAGTGATGACCTCGATCGAGGGGACTTCCGAGATGTCGCGGATCTGCTGCGAGACGTCCGCCTGGGCTGCCGCGGGCTCGAAGACGTGGGAATTACTATCTGAAGTGCTCATGCTGGTAAGCTTGTCACAGACCGACTAAATGTCGTTATTCTCAAGCTTTTATAGAATGCAGTGTTCTGACTGGCAGTGCTTGTCACTGAAGTTGGCGCCCGGCGACGCATACGTGCGTTGAACGGGTGTCTTTCTGTAGAGTTGGCTTTAGTTTGCAAGCGGAGTTCTCTCCCACCCGCGTCAGCCGCGAAACTTCCTTCGGGAAGCCCCTCCTGTCCAGGAGTCAAGGTTGCCGGGTACCTGGTCGGGCACTACCTCGGACTCCGGTCCGCAGGAAGTGCATGTTGCCCCATTGAGGGCGGCAGTTCCGATCTCGAGGCCTTCGATTGCTCCGGCAATTGGGGGCCTTCTCTTTTTGCCGGTGGAATACCCCTCACGAACACAGGAGCTTTAACATTAGCGAGCCAAGAATCAATGAGCGTATCCGCGTCCCCGAGGTGCGGCTGGTCGGCCCTGCAGGCGAACAAGTAGGAATTGTCCGTATTGAGGATGCCCTGCGTTTGGCTGCCGAGTCCGATCTTGATCTCGTTGAAGTTGCACCGCAGGCGAAGCCTCCGGTGTGCAAGCTGATGGACTTCGGCAAGTACAAGTACGAAGCCGCTGTCAAGGCACGCGAGGCCCGGAAGAACCAGACCAACACGGTCCTGAAGGAAATCCGTTTCCGCCTGAAGATCGACACCCACGACTACGAAACGAAGCGCGGACACGCGCTCCGCTTCCTCGGTGCCGGCGACAAGGTCAAGGCCATGATCCAGTTCCGCGGCCGCGAGCAGCAGCGCCCCGAGATGGGCATCCGCCTGCTCCAGCGCTTCGCCGACGACGTCTCCGAAGTTGGTGTGGTGGAGTCCAGCCCGCGCATCGATGGCCGCAACATGGTCATGGTGGTTGGCCCGCTGAAGAACAAGGCCGAAGCCAAGGCGGAGGCCCGCCGCGCAACGCAGCGCGCAGAAGCCAAGGCTGAGAACGAAGCCAAGGCTTCGGGACGCGTCGATGTCTCCGGTGGCAACGCCCCGCTGACCCAGACGCTGTCGGACCTCCTGCCGGAAGGCTACGTCGTATCGCCGGAGGCACCCGCAGCGGAGGCACCCGTCGAAGAAGCCAAGGTTGAAGAGACCAAGGTCGAAGAAGCCAAGGTCGAAGAGACCAAGGTTGAAGAAGTCAAGGTTGAAGCGGCTCCGGTCGAAGAGACCAAGGCCGACGAGGCCCCCGCCCAGGACGTGCCGGCGGAAGCCGCACCGAAGGCAGCCGAGGAGCCGGCAGCAGCGAAGGCTCCGGCGGCTCCGAAGGCGGCCGAGAAGCCGGCAGCAGCGAAGGCTCCGGCGGCTCCGAAGGCCGCCGAGAAGCCGGCAGCAGCCAAGGCTCCCGCGGCTCCGAAGGCCGCTCCGGCCCCGGCGGTAGCGAAGGCTCCCGAGGAAAAGGCAGCCGCTCCGGCAGCAGCACCGAAGCCGGTTGCTGCCCCGAAGCCGGTACCCAGGCCCGCAGCGCCGAAGCCCGCCGCACGGCCGGCCGCCCCCCGGGCAGCCGCCAAGCCTGGCACCAAGAAGACCAACTAGTTCACGGCTGCCGGACAGCAATGTCCGGCAGCAGGCAACCAGCACGCCGCCCGCAGGGGTGGCTGCACGAAAGAGCTGCAGACTTTTCTGCGGATACGTAAGGAGATCGGTTCCCATGCCGAAGATGAAGACCCACAGCGGTGCTAAGAAGCGCTTCAAGCTGACCGGTACCGGCAAGCTGCGCCGCCAGCAGGCCAACCGCCGCCACTACCTCGAGCACAAGTCCTCCCGGCTGACCCGTCGCCTTGCCGGCGACAAGATCGTCTTCAAGGGCGACGCCAAGGTCATCCGGAAGATGCTCGGCATCTAAGTTCCAAGTTCTCTGACTGTTCGCCACCTGGCAGCAGTCAACTACCAAAAAGGCTTCTCAGGCCAGCCGGACCGTTCCGGCAGTAGACGCTTGGGATCAGAAATTTTCTAAGGAGTACGCACGTGGCACGTGTGAAGAGGGCGGTTAACGCCCACAAGAAGCGCCGGGTTATCCTCGAACGCGCAAAGGGTTACCGCGGACAGCGTTCACGCCTGTACCGCAAGGCAAAAGAGCAGCTGCTGCACTCGTTTGTGTACAGCTATGGTGACCGTAAGAAGAAGAAGGGCGACTTCCGCCGTCTTTGGATCCAGCGCATCAACGCTGCATCCCGCGCCAACGGCCTGACCTACAACCGCCTGATCCAGGGCCTGAAGGCCGCTGAGGTTGAGGTTGACCGCCGTATGCTGGCCGAGCTGGCCGTTTCCGACGCCAACGCCTTCGCCGCGCTGGTCAAGGTCGCCAAGGACTCGCTGCCTGCCGACACGTCCGCTCCGGCCGTCCAGGCTGAGGCTGCTCCGGCTCCCAAGGCTGCCAAGAAGGCTCCCGCGAAGAAGCCTGCTGCCAAGAAGGCCGCCGACGAGGCTGCAAAGTAGTTCCTCCCGCAGTTGAAAGACTGTCTCGTTCAAGAGCCGGCTGGAATAGCCACTAAGGTTCTTATATGAACGAAACCGGGCGCCCGCAAGACTTTCCACTCTCCAACCCCCGAGCTGATCGGATGAGGAAGGTGGCACAGCTTGCCGGGCGCCCGGCCCGTTTAAAGCGTCGCGAGTTCCTGGCCGAAGGCCCGCAGGCGGTCCGTGAGGCTTTGGTCCTGCACCGGAAGAGGATCGCCGCGGGGGAGCCCGGCATCGTCTATGAGGTGTACGCCACCGAGGCCTGCCTGGACCGCCACCCGGAGCTGGAGCAGCTGGCCGAGGGAACCCACGCGCACCTCGCAACCGACGAAGTGATCGCTGCGATGGCGGACACCGTCACCCCACAGGGCATCATTGCCGTCTGCGGCTTCCTGGACGTCAGCCTTGAGCACGTGCTCGACACCGGCCCGCGGCTGATTGCCGTCCTGTGCCAGGTCCGGGACCCCGGCAACGCCGGCACCGTGTTGCGGGCGGCCGACGCCGCCGGCGCCGACGCCGTCATCCTGACCGGCTCGAGCGTGGACATCTACAACCCCAAGGCCGTGCGGTCGACGGCGGGTTCCCTGTTCCATCTGCCCGTTGTCCTGGGCGCGGAGGTCGAGGAAGTCGTGGCCCGCTGCCGGGAGCGTGGCGTCGGCGTGCTGGCCGCGGACGGCAAGGGACAACTGGACCTGGACCGTCTCCAGGACGAGAACGCGGCCCGCCGCCTGGGGGCATCCGCCGCCGAATCGGTGTACGCGTTGGAACAGCCGACCGCCTGGCTCTTCGGCAACGAGGCCCAAGGCCTGTCCGAGGACGAGATCGCGCTGGCCGACCACCGGGTGGCCGTGCCGGTGTACGGGGAAGCGGAAAGCCTGAACCTCGGCACCGCAGCCACTGTCTGTCTGTACGCCAGCGCCCGCTCCCAGCAAACCCCCTAGCCGCTCAGCAGGAAACCAGCGGGTCCGGCAGGAATTCCTGTCCGAAAAACCCAGGCCAAACGAAAGGCGGGGCCCACCGAATGGTGAGCCCCGCCGTCGTAGTGTCACTGCCGCCCCCACACAAAGTGTGCGGCCAGTGCCTTGAAGAATTAGGTGGTGGTCTTGTTGCGCCCTGTGATGGCGCCGTAGATGAACGCGGCCGCGAGGCCACCGACGATGGCCAGGAGCCAGGAACCGAGATTCCAGAATTCCATCTTGCCGCCGCCGAACAGCAGGTCCCCGATCCAGCCGCCAACAATCGCGCCGACGACGCCGAGCACGAGGCTGGTAACCCAGCCGCCACCGACCCTGCCGGGCAAGAGTGCCTTGACGATTGCACCCACTATGAGTCCGAGAATGATCCAGCCAAGAAAGCCCATGTCTCCTCCTACATATTTTTCGGCATCCAAATTGTGAATACCGAATATGGCTTCAAGCTAACATAGGGCGGATTGCTTGTCAGCAGGGGACTACCCAATCGTTACGTGGCAGCGTTGGTCCCCGCCGCGGTTCGGCGCCGGCCCGGAAACCGGTACGGTATTCCTTGTGGGCGCTGGGTTCTTCCGGTGTTCGCATACACCCCGGAAGAACCCCATAAGGAGAAGCTCACGTGGCTGCAAATGGCGGTACCAAGGCGATTCTCGCGGCGCTGGCCGCAAACCTGACCATCGCCGTTTTGAAGTTCGTCGCCTACTTTCTGACGCTGTCCTCGTCCATGCTGGCCGAGGCGATTCACTCCCTCGCAGACTCCGGCAACCAGCTGCTGCTCCTGCTCGGCGGCAAACGCGCAAAGCGGGAAGCCAGCCCCGAGCACCCCTTCGGCTACGGCCGCGAGCGTTACATCTACGCCTTCATCGTTTCGATTGTGCTTTTCAGCGTCGGCGGCCTGTTCGCACTGTACGAGGCCTGGGGAAAAATCCAGCACCCGCACGCCATCGAAGGTGACTTCTGGTGGGTGCCGCTGGCCGTCCTGATCGGCGCGATCATTGCCGAGTCCTTCTCGTTCCGGACAGCGATCATCGAATCCAACCCGCTGCGTGGGAAGCAGAGCTGGGTTAAGTTCATCCGCAACGCCAAGCAGCCGGAACTCCCGGTCATCCTCCTCGAGGACTTCGGCGCCCTCGTGGGCCTGGTGTTCGCGCTCTTCGGCGTGGGCCTGACGCTCCTGACCGGGAACGGCATCTGGGACGCCCTCGGCACCGCGATGATCGGTCTGCTGCTCGTGGCGATCGCCGTGGTGCTGGCCATGGAAACCAAGTCCCTGCTGCTGGGCGAGTCGGCCACCCGCGATGACGTCGCCAAGATCCGCAGCGCGATCGAGGCCGGCGGCACCAGCATCATTCACCTCAAGACCATGCACCTTGGCCCCGAGGAGCTGCTGGTGGCGGCCAAGATCAGCATCGGCCGCTCGGACTCGGGCCAGGACATTGCGAAGGCGATTGATGACGCGGAGGTCCGGGTCCGGGAAGCCGTCCCGATTGCCCGGGTCATCTATCTGGAACCGGATGTGCAGCGCGTCAGCGCCCCCTGAGCCGCCCAGCCCACAGGGAGAACGGAAGCCCATAGGGAGAACGGCAGCCGCCAGATGGAACGGCAGCCCCTCAACAGAACAGCAGTCCTGCCCAGTGCATCACTGGACAGGACTGCTGTTCTTTTTGGAGCATCTGCACCCTGCTGCCTCGGCCTCTTCCTCTGCCGTTGGCGGGGTACCGCGGCCGAGGCTGTTCGGCCGCGGCTGTTCTGGCGGGTGGCGGGTGGCGGGGTGGCTAGGAGGCCAGCGGCCGCCGGCGTTCCACTGCGCCGCTGAAGGCGGCGACCCCGAGACCCAGCACGGCCAGGACGGCGCCCACGAGCGCGGGGGCGACGTAGCCCCAGCCCCAGGCGATCACCAGGCCGCCCAGGAAGGCACCGAGCGCGTTGGCGACGTTGAGCGCAGCATGGTTCAGCGAGGAGGCCAGCGACGGTGCATCAGGGGACGCATCGAGCAGCCTGGTCTGCAGGGCGGGAACGAGCATGGACCCGGCGGCGCCAACGACGAACACCATGACCAGCGCGGACCAGGCCCAGTGGACGCCCACGGCATAAACCACGAGTGCCACCGCCGTGCCGGGCAGGACCCAGTAAATCGTGCCCATGACGGATTTGTCGGCGATCCGGCCGCCAACGATGTTGCCCACCACCATGCCCACGCCGTACAGGGCCACGACCAGCGGCAGCCAGGCCGCCGGGAGGCCGGCGACGGAGGTCATGGTGTGCGAAATGTAGGTGTAGGTCGCGAAGAACCCGCCGAAGCCGACGATGCCGACCAGGATGGCAAGCCACACCTGCAGCCGCTTGAGCGCGCCGAGCTCCCTGCGGAAGCTGGCATCGGCGTGCGGTTTCTGGAACGGGACGAACTTCCACAGCATGAACAGCGTAATGATGCCGATCAGGCCCACCAGCAGGAACAGAAGCCGCCACCCGTAGCTCTGGCCCAGCCAGGTGGCGAAGGGGACGCCAATGACGTTGGACACCGTCAGCCCGGCCATGACCATCGAAATGGCCCAACCCCGCTTGGTCGGCGCCACCAGGGAGGCGGCAATCACGGCCGCAACCCCGAAGAAGGCGCCGTGGGGGAGTCCCGCGGCGAACCGGGACACCAACATGGAGCCGTAGTCCGGGGCGAGGAAGGAACTGAGGTTGGCGATGCTGAAGAAGAGCATGAGCCCGAGGGCCAGATACTTCCGCGGGAGTTTGGCCCCGACCGCGGCCAGCACCGGCGCGCCGATCACGACGCCGAGGGCGTAGGCCGAAATCAGGTGACCTGCCTCGGGCGTGCTGATGTTCAGGCCCTGTTCGATCTCCTTGAGCAGGCCCATCATGGTGAATTCCGTGGTGCCGATGCCAAAGCCGCCCATCGCGAGGGCAATGATTGCCAGGGCAACGTGACGGGTGCCGGACTTGGTCGGCGCCGGGGCGTGTGTGGTGGTTGTCATTCGTCTTTTCGGAGAGATTTTCCGGGAGGGACCGGATGGATCGGACAGATAAATATGCTTTTAAGAACCGGGAGGGGGCGCCGAGTATTCCGGAAGGTGTCGTGGCGGCCGCCTCCACCATTGTCCCCTACCGGGGCCGGCCCCGGCCCCCGGGCGCCGGACCCTGCGCCCGCCTTAGACTTGAGGGCGTGACTGGACTCATTGGCGTCGTTGGCGGCGCAGTAGTGGACTCCCTGGCGGACCCGGGCATGCTCCTTGTGGCCCGGCGCACGGCGCCGCCGCAGTTTGCCGGAATGTGGGAGTTCCCGGGCGGAAAAGTCGAACCAGGCGAGGCCGCCGAGGACGCCCTGCACCGCGAGCTCCGGGAAGAACTGGGCGTGCTGGTGCGGCTCGGGGCGGAGCTGCCCGCGGAAACCGCCGCGGGCTGGCCGCTCAACGCGAAGGCGGCGATGAGGGTCTGGTTCGCGGAGCTCGCGCAGGGAGAACCCCGGCCGCTGGAGGATCATGACGAATTGCGCTGGCTCGACCTCCGCAATCCGGCAGGGGTCCTGGACCTGCCGTGGATCCCGGCGGACCTCCCCATCGTCGAGGCCCTCCTGGCGGCTGTGCAGGCCACCGGGCCGCGCGGAGTGGAAGCGGGCCTGGGCCGCTGACCGGACTCGCCGCCGCGCTTCGGGAGGCCGCCTCTCGCCAAACGGTCAGGCATGTGCCTACTCTGATCCCAACCGAGAGGAGTGGCCCGTGCAGGTCGGTGTCGGACGAGAGCAGCGAGCCGGAGAACGCCGCGTCGCGGCCACACCGGAGACGGCCCGGCAGCTGACGGCGCTCGGGCTCCATCTCCTGGTCGAGAGCGGTGCCGGCACCGAAGCAGGCTTCGCCGACGCCGCCTTCAAGGAGGCCGGCGCGACGGTCATTTCCGAGCTCCCGTTGGAGGCCCTGGACGTCCTGCTGCATGTCCGCGCGCTCACCCCGGAGGCCGCGGCCCGGCTGCGGCCCGGCACCGTCACCATCGGGCTGGCATCGCCGTCCTCGGAGCTGCCGACCGTCCGGACACTCGCCGCTGCCGGGATCACCTCGTTCGCCCTGGAGCTGCTTCCGCGGATCTCCCGGGCGCAGTCCATGGATGCGCTCAGCTCCCAGTCCCTGGTCACGGGCTACCGCGCCGTGCTGGAAGCCGCCGTCCGCTACCCGCGGTTCTTCCCGCTCTACATGACCGCCGCCGGTACCATCCCGCCGGCGAGGGTGCTCGTCCTTGGGGCCGGCGTCGCCGGGCTGCAGGCGATCGGCACGGCAAAGCGGCTCGGCGCCCGGGTCTCGGCCAACGACATCCGGGCCGCCTCCGCCGAGGAAGTCGCCTCGATGGGCGGCACGTTCATCAACCTGGACATCGATGCGGCGGCAGACGGAACCGGAGGCTACGCCCGTGCCCTCGGTGAGGACCGGGCGCAACGCCAGCGCAGCCTCCTGGCCCCGCATGTCGCGGCGGCGGACGTCCTGATCACGACGGCGGCCATCCCCGGCCGGGCCGCTCCCTTGCTGGTGACCACCGCCATGGTGGCCGGCATGCGGGCAGGGTCTGTCGTCGTCGACCTCGCCGCGGAGTCCGGAGGCAACGTCGAAGGCGTGATCGCCGGCCAGGACGTGCAGGTGCCGGTCGACGGCGGATCGGTCACGCTCGTGGGTTTGCAGGACGCGGCATCCGCCATGCCCTCGGACGCGTCCCGGCTTTTCGCCCGGAACGTCAGCAACTTCCTCGCGCTCATGACCGACTGCGGCTCGGTGGCCCCGGACTTCGACGACGACGTGGTCGCCGGAACGTGCCTGACCCACGGCGGCACGGTGCGGCACGCCCCCACCGCGGAAGCATTGGAAAGGGAGGCGTGATGGGCCCCGTCGTGTTGCTGACCGTGGTGGTGCTCGCGGTGTTCGTTGGCTTCGAAGTCGTCTCCAAGGTCACCAGCAAACTGCACACACCGCTCATGTCCGGCGCCAACGCCATCCACGGCATCATCCTGGTCGGCGCCATCATCGTCGCCGGACAGGCCAGTGACCCGTGGGTCCTCGGCGTCGCGCTCCTGGCCGTCGTCCTGGCCACCGTCAACCTGGTGGGCGGCTTTGTGGTCACGGACCGGATGCTGGAGATGTTCAGCGCCCACAAACGGACACGCATCCCCGCCCCAAGCGGCGCCGCCAAGGCTGGCGGAACCGCGGGCGAAGGACACCCCGGTGAGGGGAGCTCCGCCGACGCGGCGGGGGAGTCCAAATGAGCCTCCTGAGCCCCGAATGGACAGCCCTGCTCTACCTTGTGGCCGCCGTCTGCTTCATCCTGGCGCTCAAGGGCCTCAGCTCGCCACGAACTGCCCGCCGCGGCAACGCCATCGGCGCGGCCGGGGCGCTGCTCGCCGTCGTCACCGTCTTCCTCTCCGCGCGGCTGGAAAATGTTCCACTCATCCTCGCGGCCATCGCCGTGGGCTCCGCGATTGCCTTCCCCGTGGCGCGCCGGGTGCAGATGACCCAGATGCCCCAACTCGTGGCGCTCTTCAACGGCGTCGGAGGCGGGGCCGCGGCGCTCGTCGCCGTACTGGAACTTGGCCACCAGGAAGATCCCTGGGTCCGCCTGGCCGTCGTCTTCACCATGCTGGTGGGCGCCGTATCCTTCGCCGGCTCCGCGGTGACCGTGGGCAAGCTGCAGGAGCTCATCAGCACCCGTCCGCTGCTGTTTCCCGGGATGCCCTGGGTGATGGGGGCCGTCCTGCTGGGGGCGGTCATCTCAGGAGCTCTGGTGGTCCTGACCGGGTCGCTGGGCTGGTCGCTCGCATTGCTGGGCCTGGGCCTCGCCGCAGGGCTGCTCCTGGTGCTGCCCGTGGGCGGGGCGGACGTGCCGATCGTGATCTCCCTGCTGAATGCCTTCACGGGGCTGGCGGTGGCAGCGTCGGGCGTGGTCCTGGGCAATGTCCTGCTGCTGGTCGCCGGGACGCTCGTGGGCGCGAGCGGCACCATCCTGACCAAGGTCATGGCCTCGGCCATGGGGCGCGGAGTCGGCGGAATCATGTTCGGGGCGTTCAAGGGCGGCTCGACGGCGGGTTCCACCGCCCTGAGCGACCGGCCAGTGCGTTCCTCGTCCCCGGAGGACATTGCCGTCCAGCTCGGCTACGCCCAGCGGGTGGTGATCGTTCCCGGTTATGGGCTCGCCGTGGCCCAGGGCCAGCACACAGTGGCGGAGCTTGCCACGGCCCTGGGCGCGCGCGGCGTGGACGTCGTGTTCGCCATCCATCCCGTGGCGGGACGCATGCCGGGCCACATGAACGTGCTGCTGGCCGAGGCCAACGTGCCGTACGAGTCACTGCGGGAGCTCGCGGAAGTCAATCCCGAATTCGCGACCACGGACATCGTCCTGGTAGTCGGGGCCAATGACGTCGTCAACCCGGCGGCCAAGTCCTCGCCGGGTTCGCCGATTTACGGGATGCCGATCCTGGAAGTGGTGCAGGCCCAGCAGGTCGTGTTCCTGAAGCGGTCCATGCGCCCGGGGTTTGCCGGCATCGAGAATGAGCTCCTGCACGATCCCAAGACCACGCTCCTGTTCGGGGACGCCAAGGATTCGCTGGCCAGGGTGCTCGGCGCGGTCAAGGCGCTCTAGGCATCCTGCGCCCGGCGGCTCAGGGCGCTTTCCGCTCCGGCTGACTGCGCAGGGGAGCACATGGCTCTGTGTGCTTGAGGTGGAGCCGGCTTCAAAACAGTGTGGGCTGGGCCGCGTCGGAACGGATGGCGCCGGAAGAATTGGCGTCGGAAGAATTGGCGCCGGAACGGGCAGCGCCGGAATGGCGTGGGCTTGCGTGCCCCGCGGTGTCCGGGATGCTCCCGGCCGGGTACTGGGCTTCTTCCTCCCGGGCGTTGTCATGTTCGCTGCCCCCGTCAAGGTCCCGGTGGCTGAAGCCCTGAGATCCGGAGAAGCCGTGCAGGTCCTTGAAATACCGGACCCGTCCTGCCAGCCACGCGCGGTATTCCTTGGATGCGTACGACCCGCTGCCGTACAGCCGGCGGTACTTGCCGGCCAGTTGGGGATGTTCGCGGGCGATCCACTGCATGAACCATTCACGGGTGCCCGGCTTCAGGTACAGCGCACCGGCCGTGACCCCTGTGGCGCCGGCCGCCGCGAGGGCCCCGAAGAGGGAGTCGAGGGCGTCGTCGCTGTCGGAGAGCCACGGCAGGATGGGCATGGCCATGACGCCGCAGGGCAGGCCCGCTTCCCGCAGACGGGAGATGAGCTTCAGCCGGGCCCGTGGCCCAGGCGTGCCCGGTTCCACGGCTTCGGACAGCTGCTCGTTGGTCATGGCCAGCGAGATGCCCACGCCCACCGGCACCTGGGCCGCGGCATGCTTCAGCAGCGGGATGTCCCGGGCAAGGAGCGTGCCCTTGGTGAGGATGGACAGGGGAGTGCCGGAATCGGCGAGGGCACCGATGATGCCGGGCATGAGCTGGTAGCGGCCCTCGGCGCGCTGGTACGGGTCCGTGTTGGTGCCGAGGGCCACGTGCTCGTGCCGCCAGGAGGGCTTGGCCAGCTCCTTGCGCAGGATCTCGGCGGCGTTGATCTTGACCACCACCTGGCTGTCGAAGTCCAGTCCGGCGTCGAAGTCCAGATAGGTGTGGCTCTTGCGCGCGAAGCAGTAGACGCAGGCGTGGCTGCAGCCGCGGTAGGGGTTGACGGTCCAGTCGAACGGCATCCGCGAACCGGCGACCACCTTGTTGAGCACCGATTTGGCGGTGACCTCATGGAAGGTGATCCCGGCAAACTCCGGGGTGGAAACCGTCCGCACGAGTCCGGCCAGGGGCAGCAGGGCAGCCGTGGGCGAAGCGGCGGCCGGGGAATCGCCGCGCTCGAGTGCTTGTGCGTCCCATCTCATGCCTATATTCGAATGTATGTTCGACTGAATGTCAAGGATGCTGACGGAACCACGCGGCCGCCAGTTGCGGCATCGGGCGGCCTGCGCAGCTGCGGGGATGGGGCTTACGAAGCCAGCCGCTCACGGGCGTTGTGATCAGGGCCGGTCGGTTCATTGCCGCGTTTGGTCTGGTTGACCTCGGCCCACACAGCATCGAGGGAGAGTCCGAGGACGCCGGCGATAGCGGCGATGGTCGGGAAGGCGGGGGTCGCTACGCGGCCCGTCTCGATCTTCCGGAGGGTCTCCGGTGAGACGCGTGCATCGAGCGCGATGTCGAGCATCGAGCGTTCCCCCCTGGCGCGGCGCAACAGGGCGCCGAGGCGCTGTCCGCGCTCGATCTCTGCGAATGTGAGGGGCAACCTGACCATGGCTTCGATTATACCGGGATAATATGACCGGTATAGTTATTGGACGCGTGAGAAAGGCGCCGCATGATCGAGATCCTGAATCCCACCGAACTTGCCCGGGCAAAAGACACAGGCGCCCTTGTAGCTGACATCCTGCAGACGCTGAAGAACCGCAGCCCGGTCGGCGCGAACCTCCTGGACCTCGACCGATGGGCGCAGGCCATGATCGCCGAGGCTGGTGCGCAGTCCTGTTACGTCGACTACGAGCCGTCCTTCGGCCGCGGGCCGTTCGGACACTACATCTGCACGGCCGTCAACGACGCCGTCCTCCACGGACTCCCACGCGACTACACGCTGGCCGACGGCGACCTGCTGACACTCGACCTCGCAGTCTCCAAGCGAGGAGTCGCAGCAGACTCCGCCATCAGCTTCATCGTGGGCGGCTCAAAGCCCCCGGAAAGCGTCGCGATGATTAACGCGACCGAGCGCGCGTTGAGCGCAGGGATAGCCGCTGCCCGGCCCGGAGCCAGGATCGGCGACATCTCCCATGCCATCGGCTCAGTCCTTGGCGAGGCGGGGTACCCGATCAACACCGAGTTCGGGGGCCATGGCATCGGATCGACCATGCACCAGGACCCGCACATTCCCAACACCGGACGGCCAGGCCGTGGCTACAAGCTGCGCCCCGGGCTGCTGCTCGCCCTGGAGCCATGGGTCATGGCCGACACCGCTGAACTCATCACCGACGCCGACGGGTGGACGCTCCGAAGTGCGACCGGCTGCCGGACAGCACACAGTGAGCACACGATCGCCATCACCAACGACGGGGCCGAAATCCTCACCCTGCCGACGCGGAACCACGCGTGAGGCCGGAGCGACACCTGCCCCGGCGGCCAAGTGTGGACGGGGCCGGGTTAAGGGTGCCGCGGGGGTGCCGCCTTGCCGGGCAGTGGAAGGGCGTTGCTAGGCTGGGGCGATGATTCTCCTGACCGGGTTCGAGCCATTTGGCGGCGATACGGCCAATCCGTCGTGGGCAGCGGCCCGTTCGGCGGCACGGCTGCTCCAATCCGAAGGGCTGGATGTCCAGGCGGTGGAATTGCCATGCGTCTTCGGCGAGTCGGCCAAGGTGCTGGCGGAGGCCCTCGAGCGTTTCACGCCGGAGCTTGTGCTGTGCGCCGGCCAGGCCGGCGGGAGGGCGCGCATCTCGCTGGAACGGGTGGCCATCAATTGTGACGACGCCCGGATTCCGGACAATGCCGGCAATCAGCCCGTGGACGAACCCGTAGTCCCGGGCGGACCGGCAGCCTATTTCACGTCGCTGCCCGTCAAGGCGGCGCTCGCGGCGTTGACCGCAGAGCAGATCCCGGCCGAAGTGTCCCAAAGTGCCGGGACCTATGTCTGCAACCACGTCTTCTACACGCTTATGCACGCCCTGCGGCTACGCCCGGGCACCAGGGGAGGCTTTGTCCACGTCCCCTACCAGGACACGCAGCTTCCGGCCGGAAGCAGTGCCCCCTCGCTGCCGGCCGCCCAGATGGCGGCGGCGCTCGCCGTCGTCGTGCGCACTGCGCTGGCGACGACGGCGGATCTCAAGCTCGCTGCCGGCGCAACCCACTAGCCCAAGCCGGTCATCCGCCGCCCGAAGCGGTGGCGGCCGCCGTCGGCGACGCGAGACAACTGCTCCAATAATTACTGGACAATCAGTCCAGCAGTTCCCAGACGACGCCGATCGTGGCGGTGACGCCCGACTCGCCGGCCTCGACGGCGAGTGAGGCCACCGCCGCTTCCCGCTGCATCTTCGCCACGGGGATCGGCGCCTGGAAGCCGGTGTGCTGGGTGAGGGACAGGACCCTGCCCAGCCCGGTTCCCGCGAGGGCGGCGTAATGCTCGGCGGTGGTGCGGGCGTCCTGCCAGGCGGCCTCCCGGGCCCGGGCCTCCACGGCCGAGGGGTCGGCGAAGCCGAGGGTCAGCCCGTTCAGCCGGACGGCGTCGCCGCCGGCAGCAACCGCCGCGGCAAGGATCTGCGAGGACGCGGACAACTCGCGGATCCTGACGGTGAGCGTGCTGGAGGCCAGATAGCCGGTCACGGTCTGGCCCCGGCCATCCTGCCAGTTCAGCTCGGCCCGGACGTTCAGCCCGGAGGTGGACAAATCCGCGCTGTCCACGCCGTGCTGCCGGAGCTCCGACGTGATGGCGGCGGATCGTGTTCCGGCCTCGCTGTAGGCCTCTGCCACGGTCTCGCGGCGGCATTCAACGCCGATCGACACAGTCAGCAGGTCCGGCACCGCCTCGGCGCTGCCGGTTCCTGCAACGGAGATGCTTCGGGGGCTGTCTGTCATGTCAGGCCTCGTAACGTTCGGGGGCGGTGCCCATTCTGCGGTGCGTGCGTGGGATGGGTCCGGGCAGGCCGGGCCGGGGGTAGCCGCCCGCTTCCAGGCCGGCATGGCGCTCGAAGATGTTGGCGCTGCCCGGGTTGCCCGTGCGCCAGAGGGACCAGCCGGCGGCCATGAAGTACAGCGGAAGGAAGGGCAGCCCGAGGCACCAGGCGTATTGGGTGCTGTGGCGCTCTTCGTGGCCCAGTAGCACTGGATTGGCGCGGGCGGATTCCGGTCCGGCGCGGAAGAGGATCACGTTGCCCACGGTGAAGGCCGCAGCAAACGGCAACCGCCAGCGGTAGCGGCCCGCGATCAGCAATCCGCGCGGACCGGAGCTGACGGTTGTCCGCGCCAAGGTTGCCAGCAGCAGGCCCAGCAGGGTGGAGCCGTTGAGCAGGTTGGCGATCTGGCGAAGCCGTTGTCCGGGCGTCATGAGGCCATGGTAGCCGGGGGTGTGCCCGGCAGTCAGGGGTCCGCCGGGATGTCCCATGCCGGTGGAATCCCGGCGTTGGCGTGCCCAGGCGCAGCCGGCACCGCTGCGTCACGTGCGGGGCGGCCGTGCCATGCCGCCGACGGCCGTCTACTAGACTGGGGACAGTGACCACAAGCCTTGCCGAGAACCTGCGCCGCGCCCTGTGCCCGGCGCACGCTGTTGGCATGATCCGACTCGTAGCTAAGAACAGTAGATGACTGAAACTTTGCCGGACGCAGCCGTCCCGAATCCTCTGGATGAAACCGCCATTACCGCCGCCGTAGACCAGGCCGTTGCCGCCATCGCCGCCGCCGCGACCCTCGATGAACTCAAGGCCGTGCGCCTCGCCCACACGGGCGAGAAGTCCGCCCTGAGCCTCGCCAACCGTGAGATCGGCGCGCTGCCCAAGGACCAGAAGGCCGCCGCCGGCAAGCTCATGGGCGCCTCGAGGGGACGGGTCAACAAGGCGCTCGCGGACCGCACGGTCGCGCTCGAGGCCGAGAACGACGCGCGGATCCTCGTCGAAGAGACCGTGGATGTCACGGCAGCGCCGCGCCGGCGCACAGCCGGTGCACGCCACCCGCTGTCCACGCTGCAGGACCGCGTGGCGGACATCTTTGTCGGCATGGGTTGGGAAATCGCCGAAGGTCCCGAGGTCGAGTCCGAATGGTTTAACTTCGATGCCCTGAACTTCAAGCCGGACCACCCCGCCCGCGACATGCAGGACACGTTCTTCGTCGAGCCGCCCGAGGCCCACCTGCTCATGCGCACGCACACCTCGCCGGTGCAGGTCCGCTCCATGCTGGAACGGGAGCTGCCCATCTATGTGCTGTGCCCGGGCAAGGTGTTCCGCACGGACGAGCTCGACGCGACGCACACCCCCGTGTTCCACCAGTTCGAGGGCCTGGCCATCGACAAGAACCTGAGCATGGCAGACCTCCGCGGCACCCTGGAGCACTTCGCACGCCAGATGTTCGGCGCGGAAGCCCAGATCCGGCTGCGGCCCAACTACTTCCCGTTCACCGAGCCCTCTGCGGAGCTGGACATCTGGCACCCAGGCGCCAAGGGCGGCCCCAGCTGGATCGAGTGGGGCGGCTGCGGCATGGTCAACGCCAACGTCCTGCGCGCGGCCGGGATCGACCCGGACATCTATTCAGGCTTTGCCTTCGGCATGGGCATCGAACGCACCCTCATGTTCCGCAACGAGGTTGGCGACATGCGCGACATGATTGAAGGCGACGTACGTTTCAGCGAGCACTTCGGGATGGAGATCTAACAGTGCGTATCCCACTTTCATGGCTGCGCGAATTCGCGCAGGTACCGGCCGAAGCGACGGCCGAAGACGTCATGGCCGAGCTCGTCAAGGTCGGGCTCGAAGAAGAAGCAGTCCACCGGCCCACGGACGCCGTCCAGGGTCCGATCGTGGTGGGCCAGGTGCTCAGCATCGTCAAGGAACCCCAGTCCAACGGCAAGACCATCAACTGGTGCCAGGTCCGGGTTGTCCCCGAGGGCAGTGAGCAGACCCTGACCGGCGCCGGCATCGATCCCTCCGGCGTGCAGGGCATCATCTGCGGCGCCCACAACTTCGTGGAAGGCGACAAGGTGGTGGTCACCCTCCCCGGCGCCGTGCTGCCGGGCGACTTCCGGATCTCCGCGCGCAAGACCTACGGGCACCTCTCTGCCGGCATGATCGCCTCCGTCCGCGAACTCGGCATCGGGGAGGACCACGACGGCATCCTGGTGCTGTCCCGGATCGGCCTAGACCCGGAACTGGGCACCGACGCGATGGAACTGCTCGGCCTCTACGACCAGGCCGCCGAAATCAACGTCACCCCTGACCGCAGCTACTGCTTCTCCATCCGCGGTGCGGCCCGTGAATACGCGCACGCCACCGGCACCGTGTTCACGGACCCGGTCTCCAAGGTCCAGGTTCCGCAGTCGCTCTCCGGCGGCTACGGCGTCAAGCTCAACGACGACGCCCCCATCTACGGCAAGCCCGGCTGCGACCGTTTCGTGGCCCGCACCGTGCGCGGTGTCGATGCCACCCGGCCTACCCCGCCGTGGATGACCTCCCGTCTCCGGCTCGCCGGCATCCGGTCCATCTCCCTGCCGGTGGACATCTCCAACTACGTCATGCTCGAGCTCGGGCAGCCGAACCACTGCTATGACCTGGACAAGCTGGCCGGCGACATAGTGGTCCGGCGGGCCACGGCGGGGGAGAAGATCACCACCCTGGACGACAAGGAGCGCACGCTCGACGTCGAGGATCTGCTGATCACGGACGAATCCGGGCCCATCGGAATCGCCGGTGTCATGGGCGGTGCCCACACCGAAGTCTCGGACACCACCACGAACGTCCTGGTCGAGGCCGCGCACTTCGACGAGGTCTCGATCGCCCGTGCCCGCCGCCGGCACAAGCTGCCCTCCGAGGCGTCCAAGCGCTTCGAACGCGGCGTGGACTGGCAAGTGGCCGACGTGGCCGCCCAGCGTGTGGTGGACCTGCTGGTCGAACTCGCCGGCGGAACGGCCGACGAGGCCGGGACCGACGTCGGGACCGCGCCGGACGCCGTCACCATCGAACTGCCGGCAGAGTACGCGGCAGCCCGGATCGGGATCGACTTCACCGAGGAACAGATCCTGACCTCGCTCGAGGACCTCGGCGCCGTCGTTGCCAAGACCGGCAACGGCTACACGGTGACCGCCCCGAGCTGGCGCCAGGACCTCGAGACCAAGGACGACCTCACCGAGGAAATCGCCCGGCTGGTCGGCTACGACAAGATCCCGGCGACCCTGCCTGTGGCGCCCCCGGGCCGTGGCCTGACCCGCGTCCAGCAGCAGCGCCGCCGCCTGATCCAGGCCCTCGCCGACGCCGGACTCACCGAGGTGCTGGCGTATCCGTTCGTCTCGAAGGCCGCCAATGACACCTTTGGCGTCCCCGCCGAAGGTGCGGAGCGCAAGGCCCTCAAGCTGGCCAACCCGATCAGCGAGGAGCACGGCTTCCTGCGGACCTCCGTCCTGCCGGGCCTGATCGAGGTTGCCAAGCGCAACCACTCCCGCGGCTTCCGCGACCTCGCCCTTTTCGAGGCCGGGCTCGTGTTCCTGCCGGGCGAGAAGCTTGGCACCTCCGCGATTCCGCCGCTCGGCGTCAAGCCCGGCGACGACGTGCTCGATGCCCTGTACGACGGCGTCCCGGACCAGCCGCTGCACCTCGCCGCCGTGCTCACGGGGCATGACTCTCCCGCTGCCCCGGGCCACGCCCCGCGGGCCTGGGACTGGGCGGACGCGGTGGACATCGCCCGGATCGCCGGCGACGTGCTCGGCGTCGAGCTCCTGGTCACGCAGGGCCGGCATCAGGCCTTCCACCCGGGCCGGGCGGCGCAGCTTGAACTGCGCACCGGCGAAGTGGTGGGCTACGCCGGCGAGCTGCACCCGAAGCTGCTGGCGGCGCACGACATGCCGGCCCGGTCCGTGGCACTGGAACTGAACGCCGACGCCCTCTTCGAGGCAGCCGCCGACGTGATCGTGGCCCGGCACATCTCGACGTACCCGGTGGCCACGCAGGACGTGGCCTTGGTGGTGGCGCAGGACGTCCCGGCCGGGGAGGTGCTGGCTGCGCTGCGTGAAGGCGCCGGCGAACTGCTCGAGGACGTCGCGTTGTTCGACGTCTACGCGGGCAAGGGCATCGAGGAAGGCAAGAAGTCGCTGGCGTTCAGCCTGCGCTTCCGCGCCGACGACCGCACCCTGACGGCGGACGAGGCCTCGGAGGCCCGTGAAGGTGCCGTGGCCGCCGCCCACGAACGATTCGGAGCGGTGCAGCGCTGAGGACTGCGCTGGTCACAGCGCAGACGTTTCTGAAAGGGGCGGGTCATGGCATCACACCTTGTTGTGCGTGCCTGCCCGCCCTTTCGCGTACCCGGCGACCCCGGGGTTCCCAGGGACCTGGGGGCGACCGTGGACGCGGCACCAGCCCTTTACCCGGAACCGGAGCTGGAACGCGACTCCCGCTCCCTGCTGGACGGGGCCGAACTCGTCCGGGCCAGGGCCATGACCCCGCGGACCCGGGAGGACTTCCTGCACGGGCGGCTCGCGCAGCGCCGGTTCGCCGCCGGCCTGCTCGGCGTTCCGGCGTCGGACCTCACCGCCTGGTACAGCTGCCCTCGGTGCGGCACCGGCGCGGACATCTCACACGGCCGGCCCGGCTACCTGCTCCGGGGCCAGGCGGCGCCGCTGCTGCTGAGCCTGTCCCGTGCGGCCGGCTGGACGCTTCTGGCCGGGGTCGTGGACCCGGACCCGGGCGAGCACCTGGGCATCGACGTCGAGGATCCGGCCCGGGCGGACTTCGACGGGTTCGACGACGTCGTGTTGACGCCGGCGGAACAACGGCACCTCGCCGGGCTGGCCGGCATCGCGCTGCTGCAGGGCAGGGCGCGCCTGTGGGCGCGCAAGGAGGCCTGGCTCAAAATGCTGGGCACCGGGCTGCAGACGGCCCCGGACACCCTGGACGTGCTGGCGCCGACAGTGAACGGCCGCGCAGGGCTCCGGGACCTGCCGCCGGCAGAGACGGGCCTGCCCGCTGACCTCGTGGCAGCCGTCGCCCTGGCGGTCCTTCCCTAGTCAGGGCTCCGGCCCCTGATCAGATCTTGGGCGGCGTTGCCTGCGGGAGCGGCGGCAGGGCGTCGGCGAACAGCCAGGGGTGCAACAGGGCCTCTGCGTCCAGGCCCGTCGTGTGAGCGGCCGCGACGATGAAGTCGGCGGTGGTCACGGTGCCGTGCCGGAAGCGGTCCGTCCAGTCGTGCAGCAGGGCGAAGAACGCCAGGTCGCCGCAGCGTACCCGCAGGGCGTGCAGGGCCAGGGCGCCGCGTTTGTAGACCCGGTCGTCAAACATCAGTTCGGGGCCGGGGTCGCCCACCATCAGGTCCTGCGGGGCAGCGGCGAGCTTGCGCCAGGCGGCGCGCGCGCGGGCCGCCGCCGACATGATGCCGGCCTCTTCAGACCAGATCCATTCCGCGTAGCAGGCAAAGCCCTCGTGCAGCCAGATGTCCTTCCAGGTCGCAGTGGTCAGGGAGTTCCCGAACCACTGGTGGGCGAGTTCGTGGGCGATCATCCGCTGTGATTCCCAGTCCTGCCGCAGATGGTTGGGCCCCAGGATGGACAGCGTCTGCGCTTCCAGCGGGATTTCCAGGACGTCGTCGGTGACCACCACCGTGTACTCCGGGAACGGGTACGGCCCAAAGCAGTTAGTGAAGGTCCGCATCATGTCGGGCTGGCGGGCCAGGGCGGCCCGGGCGCCCGCCTGCAGCGACGCCGGCACGGCCACATACTGCGGAACGTGCCCTGAGGGCCGGTCGGCATTGAGCGTCAGGAGCTGGTAGCGGCCGATCTGGACCGTGGCCAGGTAGGTGGCCATGGGTTCGGCCTGCTCAAAGACCCAGGTCTCGCGGCTGGCCCTGCTGGTGCGGGAGAGCAGCACCCCGTTGCATACGGCCCGGTAGTTCGCGTCGGTGGTCACGGTGATGAGGTAGGTCGCTTTGTCCCGCGGGTGGTCATTGCACGGAAACCAGGAGGCTGCCCCGTTGGGCTGCCCGGCGACCAGCACCCCATCGGAGAGCTCCTCCCAGCCCACTTCGCCCCACACGCCGCGGCGCGGCGCGGGGTACCCCTCATAGCGGATGTCCAGCGTGAAGGCCTCGGTGGCGAGCAGCGGGTTGTCGGGGTAGACAACGAGCTGCTCGGCCCGCTGCGTGAACCGGCGTACCCTGCGCCCGTTGAGCTGGATCTTCGTGGCCCGCAAGCCGGCCAGGTCCAGGACGATCGCCGACGTCGGGAGCTGCGTGATGGCGTGCAGGACGGCGTGCCCGGCAAGGCGGTTGCTGCTGACCCGGTAGTCCAGATCGAGTTCATACCGGGTGACGCGGTAGGCATTGGTCCCGTGGCCGGGCATATAGGGGTCCGGGGCGCCGGCCTCCGGGCTCGTGGCCCGGCTGATTTCGCGGCTGATTTCCCCGCTGATGTCCCCGCGGGCGGCGGCGCCGCTGCTGCTTGGTGCGCTGGTGCTCAATGGACGGACCTTCGGTTGTGGTGCTGGTTGACGTGCGCAGGCGCCGGGCCTAACGGGGCCCTGCGGGCGGTGCCGGCCCGTCCCAGGGGCTGACCGGATTGCCCATCCAGTACGTCCCGGCAGGGACGGTTTCGCCCCGCATGACGAGGGACGCCGGCCCCACCGTGCCGCCGCTGCCGATCCTGGCCTGCGGCAGGATGACGCCGTGCGGGCCCATGGTGGCTCCGTCATCGAGCGTAACAGTGTCGATGCTCATGACACGGTCATGGAACAGATGGGTCTGGACCACGCACCCGCGGTTGACGGTCGAATTCCTGCCGAGGGTGACGAGGTCCGCCTCCGGCAGCCAGTAGCTTTCGCACCAGGTCCCGGCACCGATTTTCGCGCCGAGTGCCCGCAGCCACCACACGAGAGCCGGTGTCCCCGTGGCGGCGCGCGCGAACCACGGGGCGCTGACCATCTCAATGAACGTGTCCACTACCTCGTTCCGCCAAATGAAGGAGCTCCACAGCGGGTGCTCGCCGGGGCGGATGCGGCCCACCAGCAGCCACTTGGCCACGACGGCGCTGCCCGCGGCCGTGGCCCCGGCGAGCAGGATCACCACCCCGCTCAGGAGAGCGGCGACTCCGTAGTTGAACAGGGCCGCCATCGCGTCGAACGCGAGCATGACACCGACGGCGATGACGACCGTCAGCATGACCGGGACGAACCGGCACAGCTCCCACAGGGCGCGCGCGACCTTCAGCTTCCGGGGCGGCTGGTAGGTCCGTGTGTCGTCCGAGGCGATGGCGGTGCGCCGCAGCCGCACCGGCGGGCTGCCGAGCCACGAGGTGCCGGACTTCGCCTTGGCCGGCGTCGCGGACAAGACCGCCACGAGGGAGTTCTTGGGCACGCTGCGCCCGGCCGCCGTCATGCCCGAGTTGCCCAGGAAAGACCGCTTGCCGATCTTGGCCGGGGCTATGTGCATCCAGCCGCCGTCGAGTTCGTAGGACGCCACCATCGTGTCGTCGGCCAGGAACGCGCCCTCGCCCACGGTGGTCATGCGCGGGATCAGCAGCACTGTCGAGGCCTCCACGTTGCGGCCGACCTTCGCACCGAGAAGCCGCAGCCAGACCGGCGTAAAGAGGCTGGCGTAGATCGGGAACAGCAGATCCCGGGCCAGATCCAGTACCCGCTCGGTCGCCCAGACCTGCCACCCGATCCGGCTCCGGACCCGGTAGTAGCCTTCAGCGAGGCCGACGCTGAGGAGCCTCGTCGTGGCCAGGATCAGCAGCAGGTTGGTCAGGAACCATGCCAGCGCCGCCAGCGGGATCGAGAGCGCTATGCCGGGCAGGGCCGCGGGCAGTGAGGAGCTGCCCTGGATGAACGCGAAGATCACCAAGCCCGCGACGGCGGCGGAGACGTAGGGGATGAGCGCCAGCATGGCGGAGGCGGCGGCGAAACCGGCGAACCACAACCGGCCCATCAGCCGGTGCTCGTCCGGGGAGTCCGGCCACGAGTGCCGGGCCTTGCCACGGCGCTCGGCCGGGGACCCGGCCACGAGCTGTCCCGCCTTGACCTTGCCGATCACAGCGGAACCCGGCTCCACCTGCGCCCCGGCACCCACCGTGGCTCCCGGCATCAGCGTGCTGCGGGCCCCCACGCTTGCGCCGGGGCCAATCCGGATGGCGCCGATGTGGACACGGTCGCCGTCGATCCACCAGCCGGACAGATCGACTTCGGGCTCGATATTGGACCCTGTGCCGAGGGTCAGCATCCCGGTGACGGGCGGCAGCGAGTGCAGCTGGACGTTCTCGCCGATCTTCGCCCCGAGCGCTTTCGCGTAGTAGGGCACCCAGGGCGCGCTGGCGAGGCTGATGGCGCCGGCCAGGTCCTGGATCTGTTCCGCGAGCCAGAGCCGGAGGTGCACCCGCCCGGACCGGGGATAGGTGCCAGGCACCACGTTGCGCAGCAGGATGCGGGCGGCGGCGACGGAGAGCAGCATCCGCCCGGCGGGACTGACGAAGACCAGCCAGGAAGCTCCCACCCACCACCATGAGATCGTTGGCGCGGCGCTGAATCCGGCGACGGCGGCCAGCAGGTTGTTGGCTGCCATCAGGTAGGTCAGCCAGCGCATGCCGACCAGGATGTGCAAGGGAACGCCCAGGAGCGTCTGGAAGGCCTGCGACTTCCGCGCGGTGGGCCGGACGGTGCGCTCCTGGGCAGCGACGGCACCACCCTCAGGCAGCGACTGACGGGCCTCGTCCACCAGGGCGCCCACCCGGGGCGTCGCGTAGATATCGGCCACCGTGATGGTGGGATAGCGGACGCGGAGGGCGGACACGAGCTGCGCGGCGGCCAGCGAGCCGCCGCCGTAGGCGAAGAAGTCGGCATCGAGGCTGGTGACCGGGCTTCCCAGCACGGCGCTCCACTGCTCCACGATCCACTGCGCGTCCTCCGGCAGGTTCAGCGGGGCACCTTCGGCCTCTGCCGCTCCGGTTCCGCTGAGCGGCCAGGGCAGGGCGTGGCGGTCCACTTTGCCGCTGGTCTTGGTCGGCAGCGAATCGACGAGCGTCAGCAACGGAATGAGGGGCGCGGGCAGGCGTTCGCCCAGCAGTTCGCGGGCGGCCGCGAGGTCGATGTCCCGGCCCGCGACGGCGGCAAGGTAGCCGACCAGGATCTGGTTGCCGGCCGCGGTGGTCTGCACGGCGGCCGCGGCGCCGGCGATATCCGGCAGGGACTGCAGGGCGGCGTCGATTTCGCCGAGTTCGATCCTGCGGCCGCCGAGCTTGACCTGCTCATCGGCGCGGCCCTGGAAAATGAGGCCTTCTGCTTCGTACCTGACGAGGTCGCCGGAGCGGTAGGCGCGCGGCCAGCCCAGGGACGGCATGGGGGCATATTTTTCCGCGTCCTTGACCGGGTCAAGGTACCGGGCCAGCCCGACGCCGCCGATGATCAGTTCGCCCACCGCGCCTTCGGCGACGGGCAGCGAATCGGCGTCGACGACGGCGAGGTCCCAGCCGTCCAGCGGCAGGCCGATCCGGATGGGGCCGGGCGCGCCGAGCTGCGCGGCGCACGCGACCACGGTGGCCTCGGTGGGCCCGTAGGTGTTCCATACTTCGCGTCCTTCGACGGCGAGCCGTTCGGCAAGGTCGGGCGGGCACGCCTCCCCGCCGAAGATCAGCAGCCGGACACTTTCCAGCGACTCCACGGGCCAGAGCGCGGCCAGTGTGGGGACAGTGGAAACCACGGTGATGCCGTGGCTGATGAGCCAGGGGCCGAGGTCCATCCCGGTCCGCACCAGTGCCCGGGGTGCCGGAACCAGGCAGGCGCCGTGGCGCCACGCGAGCCACATTTCCTCGCAGGAGGCATCGAAGGCAACGGACAGGCCGGCCAGCACCCGGTCCTGCGGGCCCACCGGATCGGCCTGCAGGAAGATGCGGGCCTCGGCGTCCACGAACGCGGCGGCCGAGCGGTGCCGGACCGCGACGCCCTTGGGGGTGCCGGTGGAGCCGGAGGTGAAAATGACCCACGCGTCGTCGTCGGGGCCGGGCGGCCTCGCGTCGGGGAACGGGCGGGGGCGGTTGCTGTCCGTGACGATCTTCCCGCCGGCGCGGAGGATGCCGGCCACCCTCGCCTCCCCGAAGACCAGTTTGGCCCGTTCGTCGGGATCGTCGGCGTCTACGGGGACATAGGCCGCACCGACCAGCAGCACCGCCAGGATCGAGACGTAGAGTTCGTTGGTGCCCGACGGGATCCGGACGCCGATCTTGTCGCCGGCACCCAGCCCGGCGAGGTGCAGTTTCCGGGCGGTGGCCCGGACCTCGTCCATGAGCTGGGCGTAACTGAGCGAACGGTGGCCGTCGTCGAGCGCCGAAGCGTCCGGGTACCGGGCCGCAGTATCCCGGACGATGTCTATCAGCGTGCGCTCCGGCGGGGCGGAGAGGGCGCCCGGCAGCTGGGGCTCGTGGACGGTGGGACGGGGAGCGGGAAGACTCTGCACCGCACCGGCGTCGGGGGCTTCACTAGGGGTCAGTCGTTGCTCGGTCACTGGCGCATTGTCCCTGCAGGAGATGAACGGATGGTGTTGCCGTACGGCTTGGGGGACCGTGCAGCCTAGGGGACGAGGATGACTTTGCCGGTGGTGCGGCGCTGTTCAAGGTCCTCGTGGGCACGGGCTGCCTCGCCGAGAGGATAGCGTGCGCCGATCCTGACCTTGAGGCTGCCGTCGGCAGCGGCGGCAAAGACTTCGTCGGAGCGCCAGCGGCGTTCCCGGGCGTCGCGCAGGTAATGGCCCATGGTGGGCCGCGTGAGGTACAACGAGCCGCCGGCGTTGAGCCGCTGCGGGTCGAACGGCGGGACCGGGCCGGACGCTGCACCGAAGAGCACCAGCATGCCCCGGATGCGCAGGGACGCCAGGGAGGCGTCGAAAGTGTCTTTCCCGACGCCGTCGTACACCACATCCGCGCCCGTGCCGTTGGTCAGATCCCGGACCCGGTCGGCCAAACCGTCGTAGCGAAGCACGTTGTCGGCGCCGGCTTCGCGGGCCAGCTGCTCTTTCGCGTCAGTCGAAACGGTGGTGATGACGTTGGCGCCCCTGGCCTTGAGCAACTGGATCATCAGGAGCCCCACACCGCCGGCGCCGGCGTGGAGCAGCACGGTGTGGCCGGACTCGACCTTGAAGGTGGAGTTGATCAGGTAGTGGGCCGTCACGCCCTGCAACGGCAGCGCCGCGGCGGTGAAATCATCCAGGCCGTCGGGAACCGGGAGGGCCTTGTCCTCATCGACGAGTGCATAGCCGGCGTAGCAGTCAGCGCCCTCGGCCGTGGCCACCCGGTCACCGGGAGCAAACCCGGTGACGGCGTCGCCGACCTCCTCCACGGTGCCCGCGGCCTCGGAGCCGGGCGTGAAGGGGTAGCTGACCTTGTAGACGCCGCTGCGCTTGTAGGTGTCAATGAAGTTCACGCCCGCGGCCGCGACCTTGACCAGCAGCTGGCCGGGCCCGGGAACGGGCCGGGCTGTCTTGTCGAGTTCGAGGACCTCGGGGCCGCCGGCCTGGCGGGCGACGATTGCGTGCATCATGTGGCTCCTTTTCCGGGCGGGGAATTCTGTCCCGGTCCCTGGGTCCATCCTAGGGACACCGGGGGTGACCATGAAGGGGCCTTTCGTAACCAGCCGTCACGTGATGATTGGGCGGACGTTGCCAGGAGGCGGCAGGTCCTGGGCGGCCGCCCGCGGTCCGTCCTTTAGTAGCGGCGGGTTACCGTTGCCATCGGGCATTCGAAGTGGCGGCCGGCGGCGAGTCCGACGTCGTTGAGGTAGCGGACAATGATGGCGTACGACTGCATCAGCGTGGTTTCCGTGTACGGGACCTGGTGCTTGGCGCAGTACTCGCGGACGATCTTGGCGGCCTGGTGCAGCTGCGGGCGGGCCATGTCCGGGAAGAGGTGGTGTTCGGCCTGGCGGTTGAGGCCGCCGAGCAGGATGTCCATGAAGCGGCCGCCCGAGATGTTCCGGGACGTCAGGACCTGGCGGCTGAAGAAGTCCACCCGGCTGTCCGCCGGCAGCACCGGCATGCCCTTGTGGTTCGGCGCGAAGGACGCGCCCATGTAGAAGCCGAACACGGCCAGCTGGACGCCGATGAAGGCGAACGCCATGCCCAGCGGCAGGAAGGTGAACGCGAGGACCGGCAGGAGGCTGAGCCGGACCGCGAGGATCGGGATTTCGACCCAGCGGTGCGTGACCTTGGCCCGGCGGACGATGAATTTCACGGAATCGATCTGCAGTCCCAGGCCCACCAGGAAAAGGAGCGGGAAGAAGAACCAGCCCTGCTTGCGGGTCAGGAACGCAAGGCGTCCCTGGCGGTCGGCTACGGCTTCGGGGTGGAAGGCGATGGGGCCGGGCGCGATGTCCGGGTCCTTGGAGATGACGTTCGGGTGGTTGTGGTGCGCGCCGTGCTTCTGCTCCCACCAGGAGTAGCTGATCCCGGCCACGGAGGTGGCGAGCAGGCGTGCTGCCCAATCGTTGGCGCGGCGGGACGCGAAGATCTGCCGGTGCCCGGCCTCGTGGGCCAGGAAGCTCAACTGCGTGCAGATGATGCCCAGGGCGGCGGCGATCAGGAGCTGGAACCAGCTGTCACCGATCAGCGCGAACCCGAACCAGGTGGCGGCCATCAGGAGCACCAGGCTGGCGAACACCGTGATGTAGAACCCGACGCGCCGTTCGAGGAGGCCGGCCGTCTTCACGCTCTTGAGGAGTTCCGAATAGCTCAGGACGACGGCGTTGGGTTGCCGGACCCGCGATGGCGGCCGCGCCGGCGTTTCGGCGGGAAGGGTGGAAGTGGCGGTCATAGGGCGCTTGCCTCGTCACGGTTACGGGCAACGCTGCAGCTGACATTCGCAGCTGCACGGTCTGGATCACCCTTTACCAAGCATACGCCCCGGGTTTCCGCGGCGGGCCGTTCGGGAGCTTTGGACACACGCCCATCGATGCATAAATATCGGCATCTATGCATACTCTTGCTGTATAGTCGTGCTTATGACTATTTCTGTTGCCGTTTCCGGGGCTAGCGGCTATGCCGGCGGCGAGGTCCTGCGGCTCCTCGCCGGTCATCCCGACGTCACCATCGGCGCCATCACGGCCCACAGCAACGCCGGTTCCAGACTAGGGGAATTGCAGCCGCATCTCCATGGCCTCGCGGACCGGATTCTCGAAGACACCACCGTGGATAACCTGGCCGGGCACGACGTCGTTTTCCTGGCGCTTCCGCACGGGGCATCCGCGGAGATCGCGGCGCAGCTGCCCGCCGGGACCCTGGTCATCGACGCCGGCGCGGACCACCGCCTCGAGGACCCGGCGGCCTGGGAGAAGTTCTACGGGTCGGCCCACGCCGGAACCTGGCCCTACGGCCTCCCGGAACTGCCCGGCCAGCGCGATGCCCTCCGCGGCGCCACCCGGATCGCCGTCCCCGGCTGCTACCCGACCTCGGCCCTGCTGGCCCTCACTCCCGGCTTCAGCAACCAGCTGCTGGAGGGCGAGGACGTCGTGATCGTCTCCGCCTCCGGCACCTCAGGGGCCGGCAAAGCTGCCAAGGTCAACCTGATCGGCGCCGAAGTCATGGGCTCCATGAGCCCCTACGGGGTCGGCGGGGGACACCGGCACACCCCCGAGATCGAACAGGGACTCTCGAAAGCGCTGGGGGCCCCGGTCACCGTCTCCTTCACGCCCACGCTGGCGCCGATGAGCCGCGGCATCCTCACCACGGCGACCGCCAGGGTGCGGCAGCAGCCAGGCCGCAGAGTCACTGCCGCAGACCTGCGTGCCGCCTGGGCCGAAGCCTACGACGACGAACCGTTCGTGCACCTGCTCCCTGAGGGGCAGTGGCCCTCCACGAAATCGGTCCAGGGATCGAACCACACGGTCATGCAGCTCGCCTTCGATGAGCACACCGGCCGCGTGATCGTGTGCTGCGCCATCGACAACCTCACCAAGGGGACCGCCGGCGGGGCCGTGCAGTCCATGAACCTAGCCCTCGGCCTGGCGGAAACCGCCGGCCTCAACCTCCAGGGAGTCGCACCGTGAGCATCACCGCACCGCAGGGATTCCGCGCCGCCGGCGTGACGGCCGGGCTCAAGGCTTCCGGCAAGCCGGATGTGGCCCTCGTGGTCAACGACGGCCCGTTCAAAGCCGCCGCGGCGGTCTTCACGTCCAACCGCGTCGCCGCGGCCCCCGTGCACTGGTCCCGCGAAGTGGTCAAGGACGGCCGCGTGGATGCCGTGATCCTCAACTCCGGCGGGGCCAACGCCTGTACCGGGCCCCAGGGGTTCCAGAACACGCACACCACCGCGGAGAAGACCGCCGAAGCCCTCGGCGTCTCCGCCACCGACGTCGTGGTCTGCTCCACCGGACTGATCGGCGAGCAGCTCCCCATGGAGAAAATCCTGGCCGGGATCGGTTCCGCCACCGCAGCCCTGGCCGCGGACGGCGGCCCCGCGGCGGCCACCGCGATCATGACCACGGATTCGGTGTCCAAGCAGGCCGTCTTCACCGGCACGGCCGCGGACGGCACGCAGTTCACCATCGGCGGCATGGCCAAGGGCGCCGGCATGCTGGCCCCGGGCCTGGCCACCATGCTGGTGGTCCTCACCACGGACGCCGACGTCCCGCCGGACGTGCTCGACGCCGAACTCCGCAACGCCACGCGGCTCACCTTCGACCGGGCGGACTCGGACGGCTGCATGTCCACCAACGACACCGTGGTGCTGCTCGCCTCCGGCGCCTCCGGTGCCGCGCCGTCCGCCGCCGACTTCGGCGCCGGCCTGACCCAGGTCTGCGCCGAGCTGGCCCGGAAACTGATCGGCGACGCCGAGGGCGCCAGCCACGACATCGCGATCCGGACGTTCAACGCCGCGAGCGAGCGGGACGCCGAAATCGTCAGCCGCGCCGTCGCCCGCTCCAACCTGTTCAAGACCGCGATCTTCGGCAAGGACCCCAACTGGGGCCGCGTGCTGTCCGCCGTCGGCACCACCGACGCGGCCTTCGAACCGGACCAGCTGAACGTGTCCATGAACGGTGTGCAGATCTGCCGCAACGGCAGCATCGGCGATGACCGCAACCTCGTGGACCTCGAACCGCGCGAGGTCCTGGTCGAAATCGACCTGCAGGCCGGTACAGCCGAGGCCACGATCCTCACCAACGACCTCACCCACGACTACGTCCACGAAAACAGCGCCTACTCCAGCTAACCTCCCCGGAGGCTGAACAGACGGATGAACAGCAGGGACGAACAGAGGACGAACAGCATGAACACCCAGACCCGCGAGACCACCTCCCAGTCCGACGCCCGGGACAAAGCCGCCACGCTGATCGAGGCGCTGCCCTGGATCCAGCGCTTTGCCGGCAGCACCATGGTGATCAAGTACGGCGGCAATGCCATGGTCAACGACGAGCTCCGCCGCGCCTTCGCCGAGGACGTCGTGTTCCTGCACCACGTCGGCATCCACCCCGTGGTGGTGCATGGCGGCGGCCCGCAGATCAACGCCATGCTCAGCCGGCTCGGGATCGAATCCGAGTTCAAGGGCGGGCTGCGTGTCACTACGCCCGAGGCCATGGACGTGGTCCGGATGGTCCTCACCGGCCAGGTGGGACGCGAACTCGTGGGCCTGATCAACTCCCACGGCCCGTACGCCGTCGGCATGTCCGGCGAAGACGGCGGCCTGCTCCGCGCCGTCCGCACCGGCACCGTGGTGGACGGCGAAGAGGTGGACCTCGGCCTGGTGGGCGAGGTGGTCGGGGTGAACCCGGAAGGGATTGTGGACATCCTCGCGGCCGGCCGGATTCCCGTGATCTCCACCGTCGCCCCGGAGATCCACGACGACGGATCCACCACCGGTCAGGTACTTAATGTGAACGCGGACACGGCGGCGGCCGCGGTGGCGTCGGCCCTGGGTGCCTCCAAGCTGGTCATCCTGACCGATGTCGAAGGCCTCTACGCCAACTGGCCGGACAGGTCATCGCTCATTTCGTCGCTGACGGCGTCGGAGCTGCGCGAGATGCTGCCGCGCCTTGAGTCCGGCATGATCCCGAAGATGGCGGCGTGCCTGAAGGCCATTGACGACGGCGTCGAGCGCGCCCACATCGTGGACGGCCGCCTGCCGCACTCGATGCTCCTGGAAACCTTTACGACCGCCGGCATCGGCACCCAGGTCGTCCCCGACGAGGAAGTGAACGCATAGTGAGCAGCACTGAACTGAGCCATTCCGCTGAAGGCCGCAGCAGCGATGGGGGGCCGGGTGTGGTCGGGCACCGCGGTGGGCCCACGGCCTCCGGGGTCCCCGTCCGAGCTGGCGAGGAGGGGGTGAGGCCGGGGACGGGCGGGGCCCCCATCGCTGCGGAGGCCGCCGCGACCGCGCTCGTTGGTCAAACCAGTGGCGCGCAGTGGCTGTCCCGCTACTCGTCCTCGCTGCTGGGCGTCTTCGGCACCCCGCAGCGGGTCCTGGTCCGCGGCGCCGGCTGCCTCGTGTGGGACGCCGACGGCAAGGAATACCTGGACCTGCTCGGCGGCATCGCGGTGAACGCCCTCGGCCACGCCCACCCGTTCGTGACCTCGGTGATCTCCAGCCAGCTGGCCACCCTGGGCCATGTCTCGAACTTCTTCACGAGCCCCACCCAGATCGCCCTGGCCGAGAAGCTGCTGGAACTGTCCAAGGCCCCGGCCGGCTCCAAGGTGTTCTTCTCCAACTCCGGCACCGAAGCCGTCGAGGCGGCCTTCAAGCTGGCGCGCCGTAACAGTGGCGCCAGCCAGTCCGCGGCCGCGGAGAATACTGTCGCGGAAAAAACACCGAAACCGCGCACCAAGATCATCGCGCTCGAAGGCGCCTTCCACGGGCGCACCATGGGCGCCCTCGCGCTCACCGCCAAAGAGGCGTACCGGGCGCCGTTCGCGCCGCTGCCCGGCGGCGTCGTGCATGTCCCGTTTGGTGACATCGAGGCCCTCCGCGCCGCCATTGATGAGACCACCGCTGCCGTCTTCCTCGAACCGATCCAGGGCGAGGCCGGCGTCCGGCCGCTGCCTGCCGGCTACCTCAAGGCGGCCCGCGAGGCCACGAGCGCGGCCGGCGCCCTGCTGATCCTCGACGAGGTCCAGACCGGCATCGGCCGCACCGGCAAGTGGCTGGCCAGCGAGGACGCCGGCATCGTGCCCGACGCCGTGACCCTCGCCAAGGGCCTGGGCGGCGGCTTCCCGGTCGGCGCGCTCGTCACGTTCGGCCCGGAAACGTCTGCTCTGCTGACCGCCGGCCAGCACGGGACGACCTTCGGCGGCAACCCGGTGGCCACCGCCGCCGCCCTCGCCACCCTGCACGTCCTGGAAAACCAGGACATCCTGGCCCACGTCCGGAACCTGGGGGAGCATCTGCGCGCCGGCCTCGCCGGAATCGCCGGCGTGACCGAGGTCCGCGGCGAGGGGCTGCTGATCGGCTTCGACCTCGACGCCGATGTCGCCCCGGGCGTCGTGGCCGCCGGCCTCGACGCCGGGTTCATCGTCAACAGCCCGGGCCCGCGCACCATCCGGCTGGCGCCCCCGCTGATCCTGACCACCGAGCAGGCAGACCTTTTCCTGGCCGCCCTGCCCGCATTGCTCGAGACCGCCAAGACCAACGCTGCAAAGGACGCCAAGTGACCGCCGCCGTGACCGCCTCAGTGCCCACCCGCCACTTCCTCAAGGACACGGACCTCAGCCCGGCCGAGCAGACCGAGGTCCTCGAGCTCGCCGTCCGGATGAAGGCCGCGCCCTACAGCGTGCAGCCCTTCGCCGCAGACGGCAACGGCCGCCGGACGGTGGCCGTCATCTTCGACAAGACCTCCACCCGGACCAGGGTCTCCTTCGCCACCGGCATCGCGGACATGGGCGGCAACGCGCTCATCATCAACCCCGGCGAGGCGCAGATCGGGCACAAAGAATCGGTCGAGGACACTGCCAAGGTGCTCGAACGCATGGTCTCCACCATTGTGTGGCGCACCGGCGCGCATGCCGGGCTCGTCGCCATGGCCGAGAACTCCCGCGTTCCGGTCATCAACGCCCTGTGCGATGACTACCACCCATGCCAGCTCCTGGCCGATCTGCTGACCGTCAAGGAGCACAAGGGCTCGCTCCAGGGCCTGACCATGGCCTACCTGGGCGACTCGGCCAACAACATGGCCAACTCCTACCTGCTGGCCGGCGTGACGGCGGGCATGAACGTCCGCATCGCCGGACCGGAGGGCTACCTGCCGTCGCCGGAGATCATCGCCGCCGCCGAGGACCGTGCCGCGGAGACCGGCGGCTCGGTGCTGGTGACGGTGGACCCCGCCGAAGCGCTCCTGGGCGCCGACGTCGTCGCGACCGACACGTGGGTGTCCATGGGCCAGGAGGCGGAGAAGGAAGCGCGGATGAAGCTGTTCCGCGCCTATTCCGTGGATGCCGACGCGATGAAGCTCGCGGCGCCGGACGCCGTCGTGCTGCACTGCCTCCCGGCCTACCGGGGCTACGAGATCGCCGCGGACGTCATTGACGGCCCGCAGTCGGTGGTCTGGGACGAGGCCGAAAACCGGCTGCACGCGCAGAAGGCACTCATGGCCTGGCTCATGCACCGCTCCGGTCTGGCAGTGGTTGACGGTCTGGCGCCAGTCGGTGCGCTCGCGCCACTCGATGGGCCGGCACCGGTGGGCGGACCGGCCTGATGTCCGTCCAGCCAGCCTCTCCTGGGGCCAGCCCGGCCACCAAGACAGCCCGGCAGGCGCGGATCACGGCGATTCTCACGGGCGAATCTGTCCGTTCCCAGGCCGAGCTCGCGGCGCTGCTCGCGGACGACGGCGTCCAGGTCACCCAGGCCACGCTGTCACGCGACCTCGTGGAACTCGGCGCCGTCCGGGTCCGCGGCAAGGACGGCGTGCTGGTCTACGCCGTCCCGGGGGAGGGCGGCGAACGGGCGGCCAAGAGCGGCGTCACGCAGGAAATACTCGACGCCCGGCTGACCCGGTTGTGCGGGGAACTGCTCGTCACCGCCGAGGCCTCCGCCAACCTCGTGGTGCTTCGGACCCCGCCGGGCGCCGCGAACTTCCTGGCCCTCGCCATCGACCACTCCGTATTGCCCTCGATCCTGGGCACCATCGCCGGGGACGACACCGTCCTGCTTGTCACCCGGGACCCCCTGGGCGGCGCGGACATCGCCGCACGCTTCCTGCAGTTCGCCGAGGAAGCCGGCCAATAGGCAACACCATGAGCCCTTCACAGGACCGGGCACCCGGGTGTGTGACAGGCTTGCAACAGAGCTTTTCCCAGACTTAATGCATCACCAAACAACTAAGGAGCATTTCCGTGACTGAGCGTATTGTTCTGGCCTACTCCGGTGGCCTGGATACTTCCGTAGCCATCGGCTGGATCGGTGAAGCCACCGGCGCCGAGGTCATCGCCGTGGCGGTCGACGTCGGACAGGGCGGCGAATCGCTGGAGACCATCCGCCAGCGCGCGCTGGGCTGCGGTGCCGTCGAGGCCTACGTCGCCGACGCCAGCGACGAGTTCGCTAACGAGTACTGCGTGCCCACGCTGAAGGCCAACGCCCTCTACCAGGGCCACTACCCGCTGGTCTCCGCCATCTCCCGTCCGGTGATCGTCAAGCACCTGGTCAAGGCCGCCCGCGAATTCGGCGCCACCACCGTCGCCCACGGCTGCACCGGCAAGGGCAACGACCAGGTCCGCTTCGAAGTCGGCATCCAGACCCTGGGCCCGGACCTGAAGTGCATCGCCCCGGTCCGTGATCTCGCCCTGACCCGCGACAAGGCCATCGCCTTCGCCGAGGAAAAGGGACTGCCGATCGAGACCACCAAGAAGAACCCGTACTCGATCGACCAGAACGTCTGGGGCCGCGCCGTCGAAACCGGCTACCTCGAGGACATCTGGAACGCCCCCACCAAGGACATCTACGACTACACCGCCACCCCGGAATTCCCGCCGGCACCGGATGAGGTCACCATCTCCTTCGAAGCCGGCGTGCCGGTCGCGATCGACGGCGTCAAGGTCACCCCGCTGCAGGCCATCAAGGAACTCAACCGCCGCGCCGGTGCCCAGGGCGTGGGCCGGATCGACGTCGTCGAGGACCGCCTCGTGGGCATCAAGTCCCGCGAGATCTACGAGGCACCGGGCGCCATGGCGCTCATCACCGCGCACAAGCACCTCGAAGACATCACGATCGAGCGCGAGCAGGCCCGCTTCAAGGCGACCGTCGGCCAGCGCTGGGCCGAGCTGGTCTACGACGGCCAGTGGTTCTCGCCGCTCAAGCGCTCCCTCGACGCCTTCATCGAGGACACCCAGAAATACGTCTCCGGCGACATCCGCATGGTGCTGCACGGCGGCCAGGCGATCGTCAACGGACGCCGCTCCGAGACCTCGCTCTACGACTTCGACCTTGCCACGTACGACACCGGCGACACGTTCGACCAGTCGATGGCGCGCGGCTTCATCGAGCTGTGGGGCATGTCCGCCAAGGTTGCCTCCGGCCGCGACATCCGCGTCGCAGGAGAGTAGCCCCTGTGGCTGAGCAAAAGTCTGAGGCTACAAATACGGGAGCTCTGTGGGGCGGCCGGTTCGCCGGTGGCCCAGCGGACGCCCTCGCCGCGCTGAGCAAGTCCACGCACTTCGACTGGCGGCTGGCCCGCTACGACATCGCCGGGTCCAAGGCGCACGCCCGCGTGCTGCACAAGGCCGGGCTGCTGGACGACGCCGAACTGGACGGCATGCTGGCCGCCCTGACACAGCTGGATGAGGACGTCGCCTCCGGCGCCTACCTGCCGGCCGAGTCCGATGAGGACGTGCACGGTTCGCTCGAGCGTGGCCTGATCGAGCGCGCCGGTACCCAGCTCGGCGGCAAGCTCCGCGCCGGCCGGTCCCGCAACGACCAGGTGGCCACCCTGGGACGGATGTTCCTGCGCGACCACGCCCGGATCATCGCCCGCGGCGTGCTCGCCACGATTGACGCGCTCGTGGACCAGGCCAAGGCGCACAAGGGCGTGGCCATGCCCGGCCGCACCCACCTGCAGCACGCCCAGCCGGTACTGCTCAGCCACCACCTGCTGGCCCACGCATGGGCGCTGCTGCGCGACGTGCAGCGGCTGGCCGACTGGGATAAGCGCGCCGGGGTTTCGCCCTACGGCTCCGGTGCCCTGGCGGGCTCCTCGCTCGGCCTGGACCCCGAGGCCGTCGCCGCGGACCTGGGCTTCTTCTCGGCGACGCACAACTCGATCGACGGCACCGCCTCCCGCGACGTCTTCGCCGAGTTCGCCTGGATCACGGCCATGATCGGCGTGGACCTGTCCCGGGTCTCGGAGGAAGTGATCCTGTGGGCCACGAAGGAATTCTCCTTCGTCACCCTGCACGATTCCTACTCCACAGGCTCCTCGATCATGCCGCAGAAGAAGAACCCGGACGTGGCCGAACTCGCTCGCGGCAAGGCCGGCCGGCTGATCGGCAACCTGACCGGGCTGCTGGCCACCCTGAAGGGCCTGCCGCTCGCGTACAACCGCGACCTGCAGGAGGACAAGGAACCGGTCTTCGACGCCGCCGACACCCTGGAGGTCCTGCTCCCGGCAGTCTCCGGGATGATCGCGACGCTGAAGTTCAACACCGAACGGATGGAAGCGCTGGCTCCCCAGGGTTTCGCGCTGGCGACGGACATCGCCGAATGGCTGGTCCGCCAGGGTGTGCCGTTCCGCGAGGCGCACGAGCTCTCCGGCGCCGCGGTCAAGCAGGCCGAAAGCCGCGGCGTCGAGCTCTGGGACCTCACGGACGAGGAATACGCCGCCATCTCGGAGCACCTGACGCCGGAGGTCCGCACGGTCCTGTCCACCGAGGGTTCGCTCAACAGCCGGAACTCGCAGGGCGGCACCGCACCGGCCGCCGTCGAACGCCAGCTGCTGGCCCTCGAGGGCGAGCTCGCCGGTGTGCGCGAGTACGCGGGCTAATTAGCACACGCGAGAGGGGCCACGCGGGCAGGGTTCCCTGGCCGAGCTTGCGAGGCTACGGTGCCGGTGGGGAGTTCCGGCAGCGTCTCGGCCGACGCTCCTGCATTGCCTGCAGGAGCGTCGGCGGATTTCTTGCCAAAAGTGAGGGAGCGTTGTGCGTTTGCCGCCGAAAACTCCCCGCTAGCATTGCGACATGAGCGAATCGTTCCGCCAACTGCTGCGTGCCCTGCCCGACTTCCCGGAAGTGCTCCCGGACTTCGACCCTGCGGCGGCGCCCGCGGACCCCGCGGAGCTGTTCCGGCTGTGGCTGGACGAGGCCCTGGCGGCCGGGGTGCCCCAGCCCAACGCGTGCAGCCTGGCCACCGCCGATGAGCACGGCCGGCCGTCGTCGCGGATGCTGATCCTGAAGGACATCGACGCCGACGGCTGGCACTTCGCAACCTCCAGGGAATCCCGCAAGGGCAAGGAACTCACGGCCAACCCGCATGCGGCGCTGAACTTCTTCTGGCAACAGCAGGGCCGCCAGGTCCGCGTGGCCGGGGACGTCGTGGAGCTGTCCGCGGAGGCCTCGGCCGCCGACTGGCGGGCCCGGCCCGGCGCCGACGGCAGCGAAAATGCAAACAATGAAAACACAGACTGGCAGCTCTACGC
>NZ_JBFTNJ010000008.1:0-93116 GCF_056397425.1 Arthrobacter sp. 05N33_2 | reverse complement strand
CCCACGTCCAGGGGTTCGTCCAGCAGCGGCACCACTGTCAGGCCCTGGCCGCCGAAGACTTCCGGACCGTCGACACTGTGCGCCAGGACGATGTCGTAGTCCGCGGTCAGCCCGGCGAACCCTGCAACGCCCGGGTCCTCGAAATGCGCCTCGAACCGCAGCCCCTCGACGGCCTTGACCCGGTGCAGCATGCCCGGCAGGAACATCTCCGCGGCGCTGGGAAAGAAGGCTGCCACCACCCGCGTCTGCCAGCCGCGCCGGTACGTGTCGATGGTTGCTTCCGCCCGCGCCATGGCCGTCGACACGTCGGCGGCGGCGCCTGCCATGGCCAGCCCTGCCTCGGTAAGGCGCACTCCCCTGCCGGACTTCTCCACCAGGACGACGCCCAGTTCCTCCTGGAGGGTCTTCAGTTGCTGCGACACTGCAGATGGCGTGACCTTCATGGCCTCGGCCGTGGCGCCTACGGTCCCGCGGCCGGCGAGTTCACGCAGTATCTGCAGTCGCTTGAAATCCATGAGGCGAGGCTACACGCCGGGCCGGGTTTGGTTCCGGTTCCGGGTTGCTCACCGGGCCGGGGATCCGCTCCAGGAATGCCCGGCATTTGGCCGCCGGGAGGGTGGACAGCCGGCTTTGCCCGGACGTAACGTCAAGCATCGGCAACCATGCCTCATGGGCTGAATACGGACTGAAAGGCTCTGCTATGGACTGGATCGTCTGGCTCGTTGTCATCATCGTGGTGGTCGCTGTGGTCTGGCGGCTGCTGAACCGCAACAAGAGCCGCCCGGGCGCAGATTCCTCATCCGCCGCAGGCACCAGCACCGGCACTGCTGGCGGCATTTCTTCTGGCAGCCCCGCCGGTTCGACGCCGGTGTCTGGCGCGGCGAGCGGTTCGGCGGCCAGTTCGACGGCGGCGGCCAGTCCGGTTGGCCCGGCAGCGGCCGGGGCCGCGGGTCCGACGTCGGGTGCCGCCGGTGCCGGGATGGCCGCGCCCGAGGCAGCGCCTGCGCCTGAGCCGGACGCAGCGGCCCGGGATGCCACGGCTGCCCCCGAGGCGACCGAGCCCGCAGCGGCCACCGCGGCCCCGACCATCGAGCCGGGCGCCGAGGCCGCCCCGGAAGCAACGGGAGCCCCGGGCAATGCCGAGTGGGAGACCCAGTGGTCCGAGACCGCCCCGCYGGCGGAGACACACACCGCCGCCCACGCTGAGCCGGCCCGCGGTGCGCACGCCGTGACGGCCGCCGAGCTTGGCGCTGCTGCGGAGACTGGACCGGCAGGCCTGCCCGTCCACCACCCCGAATACACTGAGCCCCACGCGCCGACTCTGCCCGGGGCGGAATCGGCAGCCGCGGAACCGGCCGACGACGAGGACACCGTTACCGGCACGGCCACTTCAACCAGCACTGGCGCTGGTACCGGCATCGGCACGGCGATGCCCGGAGTGCCCGACGCCGGGACACAGCCCGCAGGTCACGCTGACACGGAAACGACGCAGATGGCAGCCTCGCCGGCAGGGGCCGAGGCCTCCGCCAGCCAAACGGCCGAGCCCACCGGCCATTTGGCCACCGAACAGCCCTACGGCGAGGGGTCAGCGGCTCCGGTGGCCGACGGAAGCGGCCCTGAGGGTTTCACAGTCAAGGGCAATGCCTCGTCGATGATCTACCACGACGAGACCAGCCCGGCGTATGAAGAAACCCGGGCTGAGGTGTGGTTTGCCTCCCCGGCCCACGCCGAAGCAGCCGGGTTTCGGCCGCCGCGCCGGACACGGCAGTAGCCGGCGGTCCGGGCGGCCGACCTATCCCCTCTCAACGCGTCCCTTGATACTCCCGCGTTTTACCGGCAGGCGCTTCGCTGGCAGGGCAGCGGCCCGGGCCGTGGCGCTTGCCGTTGTCCTGTTTTTCTTGAGCGCCTGCACCGGCGGCTCAACCTCGCCCGTGGTTCAGCCGGGAGACCGCACTGCCACCGGCGCAGCGGGTACGGCCGGGTCAGCGGGTGAGCCCACGGTTGCGGGCCGGGTTAATGGGCTGCAACTGCCGTGGTCCACGGTCCATCTACCCGACGGCACCGCGGTCATCTCCGAGCGCGACACAGCACTGCTCAGGACCATCAAAGACGGACAGCTCGGCACGGTCGGCAAAGTGCCCGGCGTCGTGCCCGGCGGCGAAGGCGGTCTCCTGGGCCTTGCCCTTTCCCCCAACTTCGCGTCGGACCGTTACCTCTACGCCTACTTCACCTCGGCGGCGGACAACAGAATCGCCCGCATGCGGCTGGAGGARCGYGGCGGCAGGCTGGAGCTCGGCGCCCTGSARCCSGTTTTCACSGGSATTYCCAAGGCCGGCACGCACAACGGCGGMCGGATCCGCTTTGGGCCCGACGGTTTCCTCTATGTGGGGACGGGCGACTCCCAGCGCCGGGAGCAGCCGCAGGACCGCGCGGCGCTGGGCGGGAAGATCCTCCGCCTCACTCCGGATGGCAGGCCGGCACCAGGAAACCCGTTTGGCGATAACCCGGTCTACAGCTTTGGCCACAGGAACGTCCAGGGACTGGCCTGGGACAGCGCGGGCCGGCTCTGGGCCAGCGAATTCGGCCCGGACGTCAACGACGAGCTCAACCTGATCGTGCCGGGCGGCAACTACGGCTGGCCCGAGGTGACGGGCGCCCCGCACCGCCCCGGCTTCCTGGACGCCAAGGTGGTGTGGCCGTCGACGGCGGAGTCTTCCCCCAGCGGACTCGAAATTGTCGGCAGCACCGCCTACTTGGGCGCCCTGCGCGGCCAAAGGCTCTGGGTCGTTCCCCTCAACGGCGAATTCGCCGGAGATCCTGTGAGCTATTTCACAGGAAAGTACGGCCGGGTGCGCAACGTTTCACTCGCTCCTGACGGGCGCCTGTGGCTCCTCAGCAACGGGCAAAACCCTGATTTCGCGCTGATTTTGAACCTCCCCGGCTGACCCGGACCATCCCGCGCCCCTCGATTTCACACGACAGCCAATCTCGTGTAGAGTTTCATGTCGTTGCGGAGAACAACGCGGGAAATAAAAAGCCCCGGTGAACGAAAACAACAGATGCACCTCTAGCTCAACTGGCAGAGCAATTGACTCTTAATCAATGGGTTCCGGGTTCGAGTCCCGGGGGGTGCACAAGCGAGAAACCCCGTCTTACAGGCTTAGCGGCCTGCGAGACGGGGTTTCTTTTTTGTTGGCGAAAGGCCGGCGCGACGCCGCGACAAGCCGGATCCGGGCTGGTGCCGCAGACCAGACTCGTAATGAGGTTGGCTAAGTCCTCCCGACCGGCCGGCCCGGGATGACTCGCCATTTAGGGCACTGACCGTAGACTCGGCCCATGTCTGGTCCTGGGGGAACGAAAACAGTCCGCTGCGCTGCGGCATACGTTGTTGGCCTGCTGCTCGCCGGTAGTTTGGCCTCCTGCGCCTACGAGGACGAGGGCGATCCCCGGCCGACGGCGGCCGGGCAAAGCCACCGGCCGGCGCCCGCCGCCCCGACCAAAGATCCGGGGGTGCTGGGCGTGGAAGCGAGCAACTACGCCGAGCTGCACAAGCGTCTGGCCGAGGCGCCAGGGTCCGTCCTCCTCTCTGACGCCGGTCCGGCGGACGGGCCAGGGGTTGGCTTCACCAAAGCCGCAACGGTGACGACCGCCGGTCCGCACACAGTCACCGCGGCGTGCGTGGGCATCCCCCATGCCCAGATCTTCCTCTCCCAGAACTCGCTGGCCGGAACAGAGCACACGGTGTTCGAGGTCGATTGCTCGCGAACCCAATCGCAGGTCGTCCAACTGCAGAAGGGCTACGTCAGTGCCCAGTTGACCCGCCCGGACCCGACCGGCGCCTGGACCGGGGCGGTCGCCGGAATCAAAGTCACGGGCCAGTGAGGCTAACGAGCCTGTATGGACTCAACTCAGCGCATCGGACCCAGCCCAACATGTGGTGGAGGGACTCGCGCGGTGGAGGGACTACTGATGCCGACCGTAAATGCTGCTCTCGATCCCTTTCGCGTTGCGAGGCGTGGCTGTTCCAGGACATCGACTACGGCCGGGACGGGTGCGCGTAGTCTGTCGCCATGACCTCGGGAAGCGGTGATGGCGGTAGAACGTACGAGTGGCAATCGTGGCCGTCCGACTCACTGGAGGGAATGCCGCCGAAGCGCCGCCGGCTGGTCGTCTGGGGGTTGCTGTGGCTCTTCCTTTTGAGCGGTGTCCTGCAGGGCGTCCTGAGCGCAGCGGGCATACCCGAGCCGTGGCGGTCCGTGGTGTTCGCTGCCGCCTTGGCCGCGGTCTTCGTCCCCCTGATCCGGGGAGCAGYCGCTGAAACCCGCGCCCTGCGAGCCGAAGGTGTCGACATGCCCGCCTTCGTGATGAACCGCAAGGCGCTTGTCGTCCTCTCCGTCGTCACCGGCGGGCTCTGGATCGTTTTTGCGGTCCTCGCATTCCTGGGTGAGTCCGCCTCCCCGCTGGTGCCGATCGCCTGGACCATTGTGCTGGCCTTCCAGGGCCGCAGCTGGAGATCCTTGCCGCGTTGAGTGCCAGGTCTGCTGTGCGGCCGGAGCCGGTCCTACAGCTGCCGGCCCCGTTGGTCCCAGTCGGCTCGGCGGGCCTCTTCCGCGTCCCAGAATGGTGCATCGTTTCTCCGGACCCGGAGCAGATGCAAGAGTTGAATCACGCCCATCGCAAACATGGCCGTGTAGATCCAGAAGGAGACGGCGTCGAAGCCTCTTTCCGGCCAGAGCTTGTTGAAGGCGAGYAGAGCACCGATCAAGGCCAGCCCGGCGGCCGACCAGGCGCTGAACTTCCAGGAGCCGCGAGTCATCCGGGGTTCCATTCGCTTGCGGCCCTCAGTGGTCGGCATGAGTCAGATCTCCGGATGCTTGGGGCCTTTGGCTGGAGCGGGGTTCGCTGTCGCTGCCCAGTGCTGATGGCTCACCCTACCGATTCTTGGTCCACAGTGACGATGGCTTGCTGAGCGAAGACCTTGCCCGGGCAATGGAGACACGCAAAGGCCGGGATTCCGTGGCTGCCGGCGGTGGAACCCTACGATGGTGAGGATGAACTCCACCCGGAAGGTCTCGTCCGCATCCGCCGTGGCCCTGCTGCTCGCGGTCCCGCCGTTGGTCCTTGCGCTGCCCGCGGCGGCCGCGCCCTGCAAGCCTGCCGGCCTTCTTCCAGTGAAGATCTGTCCCGCCTCGCCGACGCCGGGCCCACCGTCCGCTTCCCCGGCGCCCAGTGTGACTCCCCCGGGCAGCACAGCGCCGCCGTCGGACCCCGCGCCGCCCCAACCACCGTCACAGTCGCCGTCTCAAAGCCAGGTCCCCGGACAGGACGCGGCTCCGCCGACGCCGGGCCCCGCCCCCTCCGTCAGCCAGGGAGCCCCCACCCCACCGGCCACGGGTTCCGTTCCGGTCCCGGCCACGGCGGGAACGTCCGCCCCTCAGTCGCCGGACGCTGGCCAGGGCCCGGAGTCCGCAACGGCGAATCCTTCCGCAGCGGCGGCCGGCAGGGTCGGTCCCGGACCGGACGGGCAAGGCAGTCTCGCCGGCGGATTCCTGCTGGCGCTCAGCGGCCTGCTCATAGGCGTCTCCGCGGCCATTGGCCTCCGCCGGCCCGTCCGGCCATGAAACGGCCGCCGAACCGTCACAGTGAACTGTGTGGTTCAGCGGCCGCCTCATGCACATCGATTTATCAGACCTTCTCGCGGGAACGGTCGCGCACCTTCTCCGGTTCTTCGACCGTGAACTCCTTGCTGCGGCGGGGGAAGGCCCAGAACTTGATTTCCGGCGCCTGCGCCCGCGTCTCCGGGCGATCCTCAGATTCCTTTGCGGCATCCTTCCTGGTTTCCCGCCAGGAATCCCTGTTGTACGAATAGCACATCACTGACCTCCTTCGTGGTGATTGCCTATTAATCGTCCTCCCGATCGGCTGGCGCGTCGATACTTCCGGACTGCCCTTTTGCGTCCGGGCGGCAGGCCGGCCCAAGGGTTCCAGCGGACGGGTCTGCGCCGTCGGCCGGCCTTTCCGCCGGCACGGGCCGCGGTTAGACTCCATCCAATGCACCACTGCGACCAATGGGGGAATCATGGAGTTGCCCATCCCCCTGTACGCTCTGTCACGGAACAGAAGAAGCCAACGCGCGCCACGCCCCGCAAAGGATGAACAGCCATGACCGTCCCGCCCAACGCCTCCGCCCCTGGCCCTGGCTGGTATCCGGACCCGGCGGGCTCGGGCCGGCTTCAGTGGTGGAACGGTTCGGCCTGGACCGGCCAGTTCAACGCACCCCAGTTCCAGGCGGCGCCGCCCCGCCACCCGGTGGCGCCGCGCAGGCGCATCAGCGACCGGACACCGGTCTACAACGCGTACATCTGGACAATTGTGGCCCTGCCGCTCGTGCCGCTCATCCTGCTGATGTTCTGGAACCCTGTGCTCCGGCTGCGCACCGTGGGCCCGCGGCAGATCCAGACAATTGATCCGGCGTCGATTTTCACGGCGCCTTACTTCCTCTTCATAGCAATCAGTTTCGTGGCCTACGGTGTGTCCGCCCTCCTGGCGTACCTGGACTGGGACCGGCTGCGCAAGGACGGCGTTGTCCGGCCGTTCCACTGGGCGTGGGTGTTCCTCAGCAGGGAGGTCTACGTGATTGGCCGCTCCGTGATCGTCCACGAGGTCGCCCCGCGGCGGGGGCTCGCCCCGGTGTGGGTCACGATCAGCATCGTCTTGCTCACGGCGGTGCTCACCGGCCTCAAAATGTCAGCCATCGTAGCCACCCTGGCGAACCAGGCCGTAACGGTGTAGGCAGCGTCAATCCAGGCAGCGGCCAACGTGCCGGGCTGCTCCGACCGCCAACATCCTGGCTCCTGAAGCGATACGTCCGATTGCGGCAGAAACAGGGTCTTTAGTCCCTTTTGAGAGTCAATGCTGGGGCGTTGACTGGAAAGGTGCTCCGGGCAACAGTTCTGGAGCGACCGGTCCTGCAGACCCGGACCGACAACAACGCCGGCCAGAGGGCCCGACGCGACCACCAAAGATGATATTCAGATCTCCCGGTGCCCACACTGAGGATCGCGTCAGCAGACACGGAAATCATGGGCCTCCGGCAGCATGCCTGCACGGCCCGCCCCCCCGGGCCAGGGAAATCGATCTCCGTAAGGACCAAGTTTCATGAACAAGGCTATTCGCATCATTGGAACAACCGCGGTGACCGCCGCACTGGGCCTGGGCGCCAGCGCCGTGCCTGCCAGCGCCGCCGCTACCACTTCGACCGCCTCCGCCAGCTCCTGGAGTCAGTCCTCATTTGTGAACCGGCACCACATGCGGGACAACAACCGGCACGACACGCGCAATGGCTGGTGGGACGGGGAGAACCGGTGGCATGACAACGCCGACGGATGGGGTTGGCGCGACGATCATGGCAATTGGCGTGACGACAACGACCACCGCGGCTCGTGGACGGGCCGGGACGGCTGCCGGCATGACAAGGACGGGTTCTGGGACCATCACGGAAACCGGCACGACAATAAGCACCACAACCACCACAGGAACACCTGGTGACCGGTCACCACTGAAGGCCTCGAGAACGGAACTGATTGGGACGGCGGGAAACCCTGYCGTCCCGTTCCCGTTCCCCCACAGCAGCGTGGCTAATTCAGCGGGGTGGCCCCGGCAATGGCGCCCGGCTCGGCAGCCGTGACGATGGCATTGGCCTCCGGCGAGGAAGACTTGGTTGCCAGCACCCTGACCACGGCCTGGAGCTCCTGCCGCAGCACGTCGGGGTCAATGGGCGTGGCGGCGAGCACGGAACGTTCCATGTCGGCGGCCGCGGCAACCGCCTCGCGCCCCTGGTCAGTCAGCGACACCACATGGCTGCGCCGGTCGGAGGTGCTGCGGTGCCGCGAAATGTGGCCGTGCGCTTCCAGCCGGCTCAGTGTCTTGCCCATCGTCTGGGCCTGGACCCGGACGAGCTGGGCCAATTGGGCTTGCGTCATCGGCCCATTCGCCGAGAGCACCTCCATGGCGATCACCCCGGCATGGGTCAGGCCAATGGCCCCCAATTTTTCGTTCCAGGAGTGTTCTACAAGACGTGCTGCCGTGGACAATAGGCGGCCCGTGGGCCAGCGATCCATATCAGGCATACCCAAGAGTATAGCGAGCAGCGGATTCGTCCGGCGCCGATCGCGTCACTACGCTGGATTATCACCCCGCTTCATGACCAACCTCACCAAGGAGACACCCGTGTCCGAGCGACTCACCGCCGGTGCCACAGCACCGGATTTCACCCTCAAGAACGCCGAAGGACAGGACGTCAGCCTGCGTGATTTCCGGGGCCGGAGGACCGTGCTCTACTTCTACCCGGCAGCCGCCACGCCGGGATGCACCAAGGAGGCCTGCGATTTCCGGGATTCCCTCGGCGCGCTTCAGGCCGCAGGTTATGACGTCGTGGGCATCTCCCCCGACCCCGTCGGGAAGCTTGCCGCGTTCGCGGCCGCCGAAGGGCTGAACTTCCCGCTGCTCTCCGACGAGGACCACTCCGTCGCCGAGGCATACGCGGCCTGGGGCGAAAAGAAAAACTACGGCAAGACCTACCAGGGCCTGATCCGCTCGACCATCGTCGTCGACGCCGACGGCCGGGTTGCCGTCGCACAGTACAACGTCCGGGCCACCGGGCATGTCGCCAAACTTCGCCGGGACCTGAAACTCGACGCCTAGTCCCCGGTCTCCGGTCCGTCCGCCCGCGGCAGCCGTTGCAACCAGCAAACCGGCAAATAGGTACAATGGAGCCTGGCGTCCGCCGCCGGGGTTCTTTCCCGGGACGACGACGGCGCCGCGCGCGAGTGGTGAAATTGGCAGACACGCAGGATTTAGGTTCCTGTGCCTTCGGGCGTGGGGGTTCAAGTCCCCCCTTGCGCACAGAGAGAACCCCGGTCTTCGGACCGGGGTTCTTGTGGTTTCCGGCGCTGTTCCGGGATTTTTCAGGAGTTTTGTCCCCGCCAAAAAGAATTTCACATCCGCACCCATCCGTTTCCTCCGAGCAGCCGAATACCCATTGAGACACCAACCAAGGGTCGGTGCCCAACAGTCGGGAAAGGGCCGCAGCGGCAAATATTCGCCGCCGGCAAACATCGGCACAACAAAGGAGAAACCGAAATGCAGAACATCAAGCGCACCACGTTCGCCGTTGCAGGTATCGCAGCTGCCGCCATGCTCAGCCTCACTGCCTGTGGCGGATCCAGCGCCTCGTCGGCCCCCGCTTCCTCGGCCCCGTCCTCCGCACCGGCGGAATCCAGCATGGCGTCCCCCTCCACGAGCGCCTCCGCCGCGGCCATGGATCCGGCCGCCAACCTCGTCGGCTCCGGCTGCGCCGCCTACGCCGCCCAGGTTCCCAGCGGTGCCGGCTCCGTCTCCGGCATGGCGCTTGACCCGGTAGCCACCGCGGCGTCCAACAACCCGATCCTCACCACCCTGACCGCCGCCGTGTCCGGCAAGCTCAACCCCAAGGTCAACCTGGTGGACACGCTCAACGGCAGCGAATTCACCGTCTTCGCCCCGACGGATGACGCCTTCAAGAAGATCGATCCGGCCACGATCGAGGCCCTGAAGACGGACGACGCCACGCTGAGCAAGATCCTGACCTACCACGTTGTTCCCGGCAAGATCACCCCGGACCAGATCGTCGGCACCCACAAGACGGTTCAAGGCGGTTCGGTGACGGTCACCGGCACCAAGGATGCCCTCAAGGTTGACGGCGCCAACGTTGTCTGCGGCGGCGTCCAGACCGCCAACGCCACTGTCTACATGGTCGACTCAGTCCTGATGCCCAAGTAGTCAGCCCATTTGCACTCCTGCCCGGCTCCAGCCTGACTCCCTGGACCACTAGGAGAAGCGGAGGCCCGCACCACCAGGTGCGGGCCTCCGCTTTTTGCGCTCCCGTGCGCCTTGCGGCGGTGTGCCACAAGAGCTGGCGGACCCGGCCGTCAACTAGACTGGGGCTGGTCCGCAGCCGGCGGACCATCCAGTTCCCAGAGGTGATTCTCGAGTGCCCAGCAGTACAGTGCCCAGCAGGACAGTGCGGCGGATTGCCGCCAGCATCGGGGCCGCCCTCCTTGTCCTGCCGCTCGCGTCCTGCACGGGCAGCCTCGGCCCGGCACCCAGCTCCCCCACCGCCTCTGCCACCGCCAGCGCGGCACCTACCGCGCTTTTCACCTTCGGCACCGGCTCGGAGCCGCTCGGGCTCGATCCTGCCCTGGTCTCCGACGTCGAGTCATACCGCGTCACCCGGCAGGTACTGGAAGGCCTCGTGGGCGTAGACCAGACCACCGGCCAACCCACGCCGCTGCTGGCCACCGAATGGTCCCAGAGCGATGAAGGCCGGACCTATGAGTTCAAGCTGCGCGGGAACGTTAAATTCCAGGACGGGACACCGTTCGATGCCGCCGCGGTCTGCACCAACTTCAACCGCTGGTTCAACTTCTCACCGGCCCTCCGCGAACAGGCCACCGGTACCACCTTCAAGGGCGTCTTCAAGGCCCATGCGGACCAGGCGTCGCTGTCCATATACAAGAACTGCACCGCCGTCGCACCGGACAATGTGCGGATCGGCCTCACCCAGCCCTTCACGGGTTTTCTCCAGGCCCTCACCCTSCCGGCCTTYGCGATCTCTTCGCCCAAGGCCCTCGCCGCGGAGAACGCTGACGTCCTGAACCAGCGCCGGGGCGGGCAGCCGGTATCCGCCTACGGCCTCCACCCGGTAGGCACAGGGCCGTACGTTTTCGGCTCCTGGGACTCGGGCAGCGTCTCCCTGGCCAGCAACAAGGACTACTGGGGTGACAAAGGGCAGATCGGCACCATCAAGTTCGTGACCTACGATCACCCGCAGACCCGGATGCAGGCGCTCCTTGAYGGCAAGATCGACGCCTACGACGCCGTCACCGTGGGAAACTTTGACCAACTGGTCAAGAGCGGAAAGCAGATCATCCAGCGGGACCCGTTCTCCGTGATGTACCTGGGCATGAACCAGCAGGTCCCCATCCTGCAGAACCTCAAGGTCCGCCAGGCGATYGAAATGGCGCTTGACAAGGACACTCTGATCCGCCGGTTCTTCATCGACAACACGGCCCAGGCATCCCAATTTGTTCCGCCCAAGCTCAGCGGCTTCAACAACAATGCCGCGGCGCTCGGCTACAACCCGGGCAAGGCCAAGGAACTCCTGGCCGAGGCCGGCTACAAGGGCGAGGAGCTGAAGTTCTACTATCCGCTCAACGTCACCCGGCCCTACCTGCCAACGCCGGAAAAGGTGTACGCCGAAATCAGCCGGCAACTGACCGCCGTCGGGCTCAACGTCAAGCCCGTACCGGTGGACTGGGCTGACGGCTACCTGCAGAAGGTCACGTCCCCGGGCGACCACGCCCTGCACCTGCTGGGCTGGAACGGCTCGTATTCAGACCCCGACAATTTCGTGGGCCCGCTCTTCGGCGAGAACACCGGCGAATTCGGTTACCAGGATCCCCAGGTCTTCTCCAAGATCGCCCGGGCCCGGGGCCTGCCGGACGGCAAGGACCGCACCGAGGAGTACCAGACCATCAACGGGCAGATCGCGGCCACGGTGCCCGCGGTTCCCATTGCCTTCCCGATCTCGGCCCTGGCGCTCTCGGACCGGGTGCTGAAGTACCCGGCGTCGCCGGTGCTGAACGAAGTTTTCACAAAGGTCGAGCTAAGGCCTTGACGCCCGGGGCCAATTTCAGTTAGTGGGCGGTGCGGGATATTCTGTGACAGCCAGAGCCGCTGCTATCGGAGACTGATTGTGACTTTCATTTCCAAGACCCAACACGCCGACGTCGTCCTGATTGGCGGCGGCATCATGAGCGCCACGCTCGGCGCCTTCATCAAGCAGCTTGAGCCGAACTGGACCATCTCGCTCTTTGAGCGTCTGGACGAGCCCGGACTGGAAAGCTCCGACCCGTGGAACAACGCCGGCACCGGACACGCTGCCCTGTGTGAGCTTAATTACTCCCCCGCAGCCAAAGACGGCTCGGTGGACCCCGGCAAGGCCCTGAACATCAACGAGCAGTTCCAGCTGTCCCGCCAGTTCTGGTCACACCTCGTCTCGAACTCGCTGATCGGCTCCCCCAAGGGCTTCATCAACACCGTTCCGCACATTAGCTTCGTGATCGGCGAGGACCACACCAAGTTCCTCCGCACCCGCTACGAGGCACTCAAGCCGAACCCGCTGTTCCGTTCGATGGAGTATTCCGAGGACCACGCGCAGATCGCCAAGTGGGCCCCGCTGATCGTCAAGGGCCGCGACCCCAARCAGCGCGTCGCGGCAACCCGCGCMGCCGAGGGCACCGACGTCGAYTTCGGCGCCCTGACCCGCGAGCTGACCACSTACCTGGGCAACAACGGCGTGGAGATCAACTACGGCCACAACGTCAGYGACATCAAGCGCGCGTCCGGCGGCGGCTGGGACCTGCGGCTGAAGCACGCCACGAGCGGCGAGCACGGCTCCATCCACGCGAAGTTCGTGTTTGTCGGAGCCGGCGGCGGTGCCCTGCACCTGCTGCAGGCCTCCGGCATCCCGGAAGGCAAGGGGTTTGGCGGTTTCCCGGTCTCCGGCCAGTTCTTCCGCTGCACCGACGAGAGCATCGCTGCCCGGCACAGCGCGAAGGTCTACGGCCAGGCGTCTGTCGGCGCCCCGCCCATGTCCGTGCCGCACCTGGACACCCGCTACGTCTCCGGCAAACGCTCTCTGCTGTTCGGCCCGTACGCCGGCTTCTCCACGAACTTCCTCAAGAGCGGCTCTTACCTGGACCTGCCGCTGTCCATCCGCCCCTCCAACATCATCCCGATGCTGGCCGTGGCCAAGGACAACATGGACCTCACCGCCTACCTGATCAAGGAAGTCGCCAAGCGTCACGGCGACAAGGTCGAGGCCCTGCGGGAGTACTACCCCGAGGCCAAGGACGGCGACTGGGAGCTCATCACCGCCGGCCAGCGGGTCCAGATCATCAAGAAGGACCCGAAGAAGGGCGGCGTGCTGCAGTTCGGCACCGAGGTCATCGCCGGACGCGACGGCACCATCGGCGCCCTGCTTGGCGCATCCCCGGGCGCGTCCACCGCCGTGCCGATCATGATCGAGCTGCTCCAGAAGTCCTTCCCGAAGAACTTCAAGGGCTGGCAGTCCAAGCTCAAGGACATGATGCCCGGCTACGGCGTCAAGCTCAACGACAACCCTGAGCTCGCCGCCACGCTGGAGGCCGAGACGGCCAAGGCGCTGCAACTCGAACAGGTCACCGCCAGCAACTAAGCCGGTGCCCGGCCGCGGCTGGTTTACACTGCTGGTTTGGGACCGCTGCAACCCGTGACGTCCCCGTTTTTTGATGTCCCGTTGTGCAGGACGCCCCCGACCCACCAGGAGACCATGAGATGTTCCGGCTCGCAAAGCTGTCTCTCGCCAACCGGGCCCTGATCGCGCTGATCACGGTGTTCGCTTGCGTTTTCGGCGTGATCACGATGTCCTCGCTGAAACAGGAGCTCATCCCCTCCATCGAGTTCCCGCAGATCACCGTGATCTCCTCGATGCCCGGTGCGTCGCCGGAAGTCGTGGACAAGCAGATCAGTGCCCCGTTGGAAAAGGCGCTGAACAGCGTCGAGGGGCTGGAATCGACGTCGTCAACGTCCCGGAACGGCGTCTCGCAGATTTCCCTGGCGTTCACCTACGGCTCCAACCTGGACCGGGCCCGGAACCAGATCGACCGCGCCATCTCCAACGCCAAGCAGGCCCTGCCGAAGGACGTCCAGCCGCAGGCGATCGCCGGGAGCATCAGCGACTTCCCGATCGTCTTCCTGGCCGTGTCCTCCGACAAACCGCTCAGTGAACTCAACGCCGATCTCGCCCGGCTCAGCGTCCCTGTGCTGCAGAAGCTCGACGGCGTGCGCGGCGCCGACGTGACCGGCGGCGCCACGCAGCACATCCAGATCCTGCCGCGGCCCCGGGACCTGGCGGCATCGGGCACGAGCCTCCAGGCCATCAGCGACGCGCTGAAGAACAACGGTGCATTGGTCCCGGCCGGCACCATCGAGGAACAGGGCAAAACCCTCTCGCTGCAGATCGGCAGCCCGGTCGACTCCCTCGACGCCATCAAGGCCCTCCCGCTGGGCGCGGCCCGTGATGCGGCGACGATCGGCAGCGTGGCGGATGTCAGCCTGGTCGAGGACGCCCGCACGTCAATCACGCGGACCAACGGCAAGGAAACCCTCGCCCTGTCCGTGACCAAGAAGCCCGAGGGCGACACCGTCGCGATCTCCCACGCGGTCAAGGACGCCATCCCGCAACTTGAGGCCGAGCTTGGCTCCAACGCCAAATTCACCCCGGTCTTCGACCAGGCGCCGTTCATCGAGAAGTCCATCAAGGACCTCACCACCGAGGGCCTGCTGGGACTGGGCTTCGCCGTCCTGGTGATCCTGGTGTTCCTGATGTCAGTGCGCGCCACCCTGGTGACGGCCGTGTCCATCCCGCTGTCCCTGCTGATCACGTTCATCGGCCTCGCTGGCACCGGCTACTCACTCAACATCCTCACCCTTGGCGCGCTCACCATCGCGATCGGCCGCGTCGTGGACGACTCGATCGTGGTCATCGAAAACATCAAACGGCACCTGAGCTACGGCGAGGACAAGATCACCGCGATCGGAACCGCCATCCGCGAAGTTGCCGGCGCCATCACGGCGTCCACCCTGACCACCGTGGCCGTCTTCCTGCCCATCGCCTTCGTCGGCGACCTGGCCGGTGCGCTGTTCCGTCCGTTCGCCCTGACAGTGACCATCGCCCTGCTCTCCTCGCTGCTGGTCTCGCTGACCATCGTGCCGGTGCTGGCCTACTGGTTCCTGCGCACGCCCGCCGTCACCGGCTCTCCGGCTTCTGCGGCTGGCATTGCCGCCAAGGCGCACGAGGCCGAGCAGAGCACGCTCCTGCAGCGCGGCTACCTGCCTGTCCTGTCCGGCACGCAGCGGCACCCGGTCCTCACCCTGGTCGCCGCGGCCCTGGTGCTTGCCGGCACCGTGGCGATGTCCCCGCTGCTCGCCACCGACCTCCTGGGCCGCTCCGGCGAGAACAGCATGACCGTCAAGCAGGCCCTGCCGGCAGGGACCAGCCTTGACGAGGCCAGCGCTTCGGCGATCCGCGTCGAGGACACCCTGCGGGGCATCGACGGAATCAAGGACGTCCAGGCCACCACCGGCAACGCCCAGACCGGCTTCTCGGCCCTGCTCTCCTCCGGCGCGTCCAATTCGACGTTCACCGTGGTGACGGACGAGAAAGCCAACCAGGGCAAGCTCCAGGAGACTGTCCGCAGCGAACTCTCCAAGCTCGGCGACGCCGGAAAGATCACGGTTGGTTCCCAGCAGGGCGGCTTCGGCACTTCGTCAACCGTGGACATCACCCTCAAGGCCGCCACCACCGCCGATCTCCAGACGGCCAGTGACGCGATGGTCAAGGCCATGGACGGTGTCCCGGGCAGCAGAGAAGTGGCCACCAACCTGGCCGCCAGCCAGCCGGTGGTCCAGGTCAAGGTGGACCGCGCCAAGGCCGTCGCGGCCGGCCTGAACGAGGAGCGCGTGGCCGGGGTCCTGGCCGCCACGATCAGCCCGATTCCGGCCGGGACGATCCGCATCGACACCAACGACTTCCCGGTCCGGATTGGCGAGGGCACCCGCTTCACGAGCATCGAGGCCGTCCGGGACATGCCGCTCCCGACGGCGGCCGGCGCCGTTGCGCTGGGCAGCATCGCCTCGGTAGAGCAGGTGGACGTCCCCGTCTCCATCACTGCCAGCAACGGCCAGCGCACCGCTCGGGTCTCGGTGACGCCGTCGGGCTCCAACCTCGGCGCGGTCAGCACCGAAGTGCAGAACCGGCTCAAGTCAGTCCAGCTGCCGCCCGGGGTGACCGCCACGATCGGCGGTGCCACGACGCAGCAGGCCGATTCGTTCCGCCAGCTCGGGCTCGCACTGCTCGCTGCCATCGCGATCGTCTACGTGATCATGGTGGCTGCGTTCAAATCGCTCGTGCAGCCGCTGATCCTGCTGGTCTCCGTCCCGTTCGCCGCGACAGGCGCAATCGCCCTGCTCGTGGTGACCGGTGTGCCGTTGGGCCTGCCGTCGCTGATCGGCATGTTGATGCTAGTGGGCATCGTGGTGACCAACGCGATTGTGCTGATCGACCTCATCAACCAGTATCGCCAGCCGCGCAACGGCGAACCCGGGATGAACGTGGCGGACGCGATCATGCACGGCGCCCGCCAGCGCCTCCGCCCCATCCTCATGACGGCGCTCGCCACGGTGTTCGCCCTGACACCGATGGCGCTGGGACTGACCGGCGGCGGCGGATTCATCTCCCAGCCCCTGGCGATCGTGGTGATCGGCGGCCTGATCTCCTCCACCGCCCTCACACTCATCCTGGTCCCGGTGCTGTACCGGCTCGTGGAAGGGCGGCGCGAGCGCAGGACACTGCAGAAGTCGCTGCGCCGCGGACGCCATTCCGGGCCGGCCGTGACCGAGGACTTCCCCGACGACTTCCCCGAAGACGCTCCCCTGCCAACCAGTTCGCACTAGGAACCAGAACCCGGCGTCCCTGCCTTGTCCTCGGCCTCGACGTTAGGCTTGACGAGGGTCCGCGCTGCCTTGGGCGCCCTGTGCGTTCCGTGAGTTGCGTAGGTTCCCTTCGAGAGTCTGACGAGTCCAGCGGGTACTGCGACGGCTTCCCGGTGGCGGGGGCCACCGTGGCGCGGAACGCCGTAGCGAGGGCTCCCAGAAACCACGGCCGCGAGCGGTTTAGGGGCGACGGGGCTTGTCACCTCCCGCGCCGGGTTGCCGGTATAGGTTGCATCTTCCGGGACGTCTTCGCCCTTCATCAAGAGGGCGTCGGCACCGAGTGACGAACCATCCTGCATCGTCACCCCGTAGTTGACCCACGAATCCACGCCAAGGGAGCAGCGGTTGCCGAGAACGATGTAGTCGGACTTGAAGGCCCCGTCTTCCATGGAGTGGCCCTGAATGGTGGCTCCTTCATTGAACGCACAATCATCACCGATAGCCACAAGAGTTTTCTCCGGTATGTTGGCGCCGGCATCGTAGAGCCGCTTGCCGACCTTGACGCCCAGCATTCGCCAGATCACGGGCTTGAACGGGGTTCCGTTGAAGCCCGGCATGGCCAGCAGCTTCCATAGACGTTCGTGCCGCCAGAAGTAGGGGTCGTAGATGGAGCAGTATTGCGGCTTCAGGTGGCGGAAGCCCATGACCGAGCGCTCAACAAGCACGGCAATCAGTACGCGGAACAGCAGCAAGGTGAGCATCATGGCTGCGATCGCCAGCACACCGAGGAAGCTGAATGCCGACACGGCAACGGCGGCGCTAAACGTGGCAACAAACAACAGGAACCAGCGCACGGCCAGGAACAGCACCATGCTCAGGATGTTGTGCCGGTTCTTTGCCGGGAGAGCGCTGTTCCGCGCCTCTGCAATCGTCTGTTCGTCAAACTGGGCGTCACGCTGAACAGACCGGGGAATCTCGAACGGCGGTGACCCCAGCAGGCCCACATCCGCACGGATCGGACCGTCGATCGGAATCATCACCTTCGTGGCCAAGAGACAGTTCTCCCCGACCCTGGATCCGATCGGAACACTGATGGCATTACCGAGAAAGTTGTGGCCAGCCAGGTGGACCCGCGAGAGACGGAACGACGTGCTTGAGAAGTCGGCGTTCATCATGTTGAGGCCGTCCGCGACCATAGTTCCTGTTCCCACTGAGCTCAGGAACGGCGACTCGTGGGCCAGTGTGGGGCCGAAGTTTGACCCGGTTTGCTCCACCCTGCCGAGGTTATAACCCAAGGCCTTCAGATAGTGCACTATGTACGAACTGTCGCCGAAGACGTCTTTGTACAGTTTGACGTTGGACACGCGGGCGATCATGCGCTGGATGGTGAAGTGCACGCCGTACAGCGGATAGACCTTTTCCGGCTTGATGAAGCGATTGAGCAAACGCGGGATGCTGAAGATGATGATCAGGCCGGTGATCAGYCCGACAACGAACAGAACCAGTGTTACGGCGAGTACGTCAATGAAAAAGTTTGGGGAGCCCGGCTGCAGGTGTCCCGTGCTCAGGTAGGGGGGCAGGAGCACGGCCAGCCCGAGAAGGCCCGCCGGAACCACCAGGACCAAACGGTTGAACAACTGGAGAAGGCTGAAAATGACCCTGCGTCGCGTGCCGCAATTAGTGGGCGGGACACGCAGGTAATTGGTGTTGGTGCGCGCAGCAGGCGAACCGTGCCAGATTTGTCCACCAGGTACAACCTGCCCGGTCTGCAACGATGAAGCATGTCCCAGCTGAGTGTCGTCTCCCATCGACGTAGCGATGTCCAACGTGGTTTTCTCCGACACAAGGACATTTCTGCCCAGCATCACGGGACCGGTTTCAATCATGCCCGAGCGTGCCCGATAGCATTGGAACGAGGAGTTCTTGTGGATGACTGTGTTGTCACCGACGGTGAGCAGGTCCGGGCACGCGGGCACCTTCCGGGAGAAGATCACCACCCCCTTGCCGATCTTTGCGCCCAGGAGCCGCAGGTACACCACATACAGCGGAGAGCCGGCGAACAAGACCAGTGGATTTGCCCTGGTAAGTGTCTTGACTGCCCAAAAACGGAGATAAGCCAGACTCCATATTCGGATGTTGCCCGGCTTCCACCGCCCAACCAGAATCCACTTGGCGAGGATCGGGGTCGCGGAAAGGATCAGGAACATGGCGGCGCCGAAACCAATGGACCGCAGCCACATGTCAAATGGATTGCTGCCCCCGGATGTCCACTGGAAGCCGATAATCAGCAGGGAAGCAGCGTACGAAGTGTAACCCAGGAAAATCAGCAACTGAATTGCCCCGCACATGACGAACTGGAAGGTGCTGGGTGGTGGCATCGGAACCGGGGGTACAGCGTCGGTCTCTGCTACGGCCGCGCTGAGGACGGATTCACTGTGCCGGGCTTCGAKGCAGGCGGCGAGCTGCCGGACCGTCGGGTTCTCATAGATATCCTGCATCGCGGCTGCGGGCAGGGCGGTTTCTTTCCTGATGCGGGCGCAATAGCGGGCCATCAACAGCGAGTCGGCGCCAAGGTCGTTGAAGAAGTGGGCATCGGTGGAAACCTTCTCAAGGCTCAGGACGGTGCCAAGCTGCGCGGCCAGGGCCTCTTCGGCGGCAGTTGTGGGGGCGGTAAAGGACCCCGCGGCCGCCCGGCTGATCCTGTGCTCGGGACGGGGTAGCCGCTTCCTGTCCACTTTGTCACTGGCCATCATGGGAATGGAGTCCAGCTGTTCAAAATAGGCAGGAACCATGTATCCGGGGAGCCTGGTGCGCAGCATCCGGTGGAGGTCATGAGCATCCACGCCCTCCACGTCCTGGCGCAGGGTGTAGTAGGCGGCCAGCTCCACGGTTCCTTGTTCCGGCTCATACGTCTGTACGACTGCCTGTGCAATGCCGGGGAGCTGCAGGAGGACGGATTCTATTTCGCTCAGTTCGATGCGGTAGCCACGTATTTTGACTTGGGTATCGATCCGGCCGAAATATTCGAGCTGCCCGTCGTCGTTCACCCGTCCGAGGTCCCCTGTGCGATAAATCCGGCCGGACGGGTTGTTCTCGATTCCGAGGAAATCCGGGACAAAGGCCCGCTCCGTCAGGTCCTGACGGTTCACGTACCCGCGCGCCAGCCCCACCCCTGCGAGGCCGATTTCTCCCATTTCACCGCGCGGCAGGGCCCGAAGCTCGGCGGGATCCACAATGACCGCGGTGTAGGTGGGCAAGGGCACTCCGAGGGACACGGGCAGGTCCGGGTCCAGGACCGACCAGGTGGCAGTCACGGTCGCTTCGGTGGGGCCGTAGACGTTCAGGAAGCGCCGGCCGGGGCGGTGCCAGCGCATCACGAGATCCTTCGGGCACGCCTCTCCGGAGACCAGCAGGAACCGCAAATCGGGCAGGTCCTCGTCAAGCGTCGCCAGCAGCGTTGGAACGCAGCAAAGGGCGGTGATCCGTTTTTCCTGCAGGTACTCCGCGAGTTCGGCACCCAGCATGCTGGACCGGCCCGGCTTGGGCACCAGCGTGGCTCCGACCATCCAGGCAACCCAGATTTCCTCCACCGAGAAATCGAAGGCGATCGTCATACCTTGGTACACGCGGTCCGTGGACTCAATCCCGTAGATGTCAGAGGCCACCCGGACAAAATTGCAGATGCTGGCCTGCTCCACTGCCACGCCCTTGGGCCGGCCGGTCGAGCCGGAGGTGTAGATAATGTAGGCCAGCTCATCCTTGGTTCCGCCATGGTCCGCGCTTCCCAAACGGGAGGAATCCTTGGCGTCGATCTGGGCCTGCACATCATCGACGCACACYGTGACAGCGGCCACCTCAGGCAGCAGATCCCTCAGATGGGACAGAGACAGGACCATGGCCACGTTGGCGTCCTCGACAATGTACTGAAGACGGTCAGGGGGGAAACCCGGGTCCAGGGGAACATAGGCCGCGTGGATCTTCAGAACGGCCAGCATCGCCACGTAGGCCCGCCATGGCTGGTCAAACAGCAGGGCGATGCGGTCACCCGGCCGGGCACCGCACACCAAGAGATGCCGCGCCAGCTGGTTCGCCCGTTCATCCAGCTCCGTGTACGTCAGGACAACGTCCCCCGCATCGACGGCAACCTGGTCGCCGCGCCCCTGTTCCCGCAAGCGGTCGCAACTATCCTCAAACAGCTGGTCCAACCGCTCGCCCCGCCGCCAGCGGGCGGCCTGATCGGGCGCAGCCGACGTCAGGACAGTTCCGCCTTCCGAGCCGCCGATCATCGACATGATTCCCCGCAACTCGGGAGGTCTGGTGAGGCCGTTTCCGGTCCTCGCGGTCTTGCCCATCCTTTAGCTCCTTCGCTAGAAGTGACGTGCCACAGTTCTGTCGCCCGCCGGAACAGGGGTCATATCCTGGCCGGAAATCGGGACCCACGTCTGGAGCGGGGGGCCAACAGCGGGTGTGAGATGGCCTTCATGACCGGCCGCCGTTGCCTCGTCCGCCGGGGTCATGCCGAAGGCCCGCCGGACAGCGCGCTCGGCATCCGCGAGCCGGTCGGCGTGCGTGACAGCCCCCACGGACGTCTCGGAGATGTCGACGAGATCGAGCTCCACGTCGGCGTCGGACAGGGCCTTGAGGAAGGTGCAGAAGATTTGCGGGGACGACCGCATGCCCAGTCCAGTAATGGACACCCGGCCCACCCGGTCGTCGTGCTGCAAACCTTCAAATCCAATGCTTCCCTTTTCGGCATCCAGCACAGCAAGGGCGTTACCTGCATGGGCAGCAGGCACGATCAGTGCAACATCGGAACGCCTCGGGCCGGGGCCGGCCGTATTTTGGACAATTGCCTGGACATGCGCCCCGGACCGAGAGAGGACATGCAAGATGCGCGCCATGCTCTCCGGCTGGTCCGGAATTCCCACGACAGTGATTTTCGACGCCGAGTTGACCCCGGCTACAGCGGTCACCTCGGGTTGTTCCCTGGCGGGCTGGAGCAGTGGATGACGGTCAAGGCCGGGCAGGATCAACGTCCCGGGCTCCGGCACGAAGGAGGACCTCACATGGATCGGAATACCGAACCGGCGGGCGTATTCAACACACCGCAGGTGCAATACCTTGCAGCCGGAGGCGGCGAACTCAAGCATTTCCTCGCTCGAGAGGATCTCGATCTTCCGCGCCGTCGGGACAACCCGGGGGTCCGCGGTGTAGACGCCGTCGACGTCCGTGTATATCTCGCAAATATCGGCTTCGAGCGCAGCGGCCAGGGCGACCGCGGTGAGATCCGAGCCGCCACGGCCGAGCGTGGTCACCCTGTTCCGTTTCTGCGTCCTGCCCTGGAATCCTGCGACGATGGGGACCTCGCCACGGGCCAGACTACTGCGGACGCGGTCCGGCCTGACATCAGTGATGTGTGCCTTGCCGTGGATGTTGTCGGTAATGAGGCCGGCCGCACTGCCCGTAAATGTGCGGGGCAGCTGGCCGAGATCCGCCAGGGCAATCGCCAAAAGGGCCGAGGACACAAGCTCGCCGATGCTCAGCAGGGCGTCAAGGTCCACAGGCAAGGGCCGGGCGGAAACTTCCGCGGCAAGATCGCAGAGTTCATCGGTGGTGTCCCCCATGGCGGACACCACCGCCACGACCCGATAGCCGTTGGTCCGTGTTTTGGCGATCCGCTCGGCTGCCCGGAGAATACCCGCGGCATCCGCCAGGGACGAACCGCCAAACTTTTGAACAATGACACTACCCGGGGGAATCGCCCGGTCGGTTTCCGCTAGATCACTGTCGTTGAAAGCTGTTGCCTTGCGGGTACCCATTTTGCTCCCCGAAATCTACTTCGATTCTTGCAAGGGGCACTGGCCCCTTCGAGCCGTTTCGCCCTGATCGGATGCTCAAATGGTTGATCCCAAGGCCACCGGCTCCCCGGTCACAGTCACTGCGGCTGCAGCGAGAATATCGAGTCCCTTCTGAAGATCCTCGGGGCTGATAGTCAGCGCGGGCATCGTCTTGACCACTTCACCTTCGGGTCCGGACGTTTCCACGAGCAGACCCCGGGCAAAGGATTCGGCCGCAATCTTCTCCGCAGTCTCGGGGTTGGGGTAGTAAACACCCGCGAGCAGTCCCCGGCCACGGACCGTGGCGCCTTCGACGCCCGCTGCGATCTGGGTAAGCCCCTCGTGGAGCTGGGAAATGAGCCCCGCGACGCTTGACTGGAAGCTGCCGTCCCGCCAGTAGTGCTCCAGGGCGGCGGCGCCGGTGACGAATGCCGGGTTGTGCCCCCGGAACGTTCCGTTGTGCTCGCCAGGCTTCCAAATATCCAGTACGGGTTTGAACAGTGTCAGTGCCAAAGGCAGCCCAAAGCCCGAGATGGACTTCGACAGGCAGACGATATCCGGAGTGATCCCCGCCTCCTCGAAGCTGAAGAAGGTCCCGGTCCGTCCGCAGCCGGCCTGGACATCATCCACGATGAGCAGGATGTCGTGTTGCCGGCACAGCTCGGCAAGGCCTCGCAGCCAGGACACCCGGGCGGCCCTGAGCCCACCCTCGCCCTGGACGGTTTCCACGATCACCGCTGCGGGCTTATCGATGCCCGATCCCCTGTCCTCCAGGGCTTGCCGGAGCCACAGAAAGTCCGGAATCTGACCATTGAAGAACCCGTCATAGGGCATGCTCGATGTGTTCGTCAGCGGGACGCCGGCTCCCTGCCGTTTCATTGAATTTCCCGTGACCGACAACGATCCCAGGGTCATCCCGTGAAACGCGTTGGTGAAGCTCAGGACATGCTGCCTGCCGGTAACCTTCCGGGCAAGCTTCAGGGCTGCCTCCACTGAGTTTGTTCCCGTCGGTCCGGGGAACATGACTTTGTAGTCCAAATTCCTGGGCTCAAGGATCAACTCCCGGAAGGTTTCCAGGAAGCGCCGCTTGGCCGGTGTTTTCATGTCGAGTGAATGAACGATTGCGCCGGAGAGAAGATAGTCCACCAGCGGCTGCAGCAGCACCGGGTTGTTGTGCCCGTAGTTCAGTGCTCCGGCACCGGAAAAGAAGTCCAAATATTCTCTGCCGTCTTCACTGTAGAGGCTGCTGCCGGACGCACGTTCAAACACGGTGTCCCAACTGCGGCAGTAGCTGCGGACCTCAGACTCCAAGCTTTCGAAGATATCCATCTGTCGATGTCCCCCGTACTTCCGACTAGCGACGTTGCCCGAGCGCAAACACAACCCGGGTTTTCCGGATGACGGGCGCGGGAAGGGGACAGCGCAGCGCCTGCGGCGCACTGACCGTTGCTTTCACGGGGCCCGTATTTACTCCCGCATAGAGGTGCTCTAGGCGGGAACTGGGCAGACCCTAGACGCCTGCCCAAATGCTTTTCCGTTTCTTATCGTAATCTCAGGAAACTCACAGCACCTGAGTAGCGGGTACCTGTCTTTTCCCCTCAAACGGCTGATTAACTACCCGATTCGGCGGGGTTTCTCACCTCTTGCGGCCCCGGGCTACTCGGAAAAATGCCGGCCGCCGGGCATCCGGCAGACATGGGCGCCGGCGCCATGGACATCCGACTTCCTCTGCCAACGGGGACGGCGAACGCGGCGAGGGATGGGACACCGTTTTGAGAGTCGTTTGAAAGGCGAAGCTGGTGTTTAGCCGGTCTTGGCCATCGCGTAGGCCACGGTGCCGTAGGCCAGGGCGCCGGACATTTCGGTGAGCAGTTCCGGGTTGGTGTTGGCGATCGTGTCGCAGGCCTCGTGGTAGCAGGGATCCAGGTCCTTGCCGGCCACCCCGCCAAAGGACTGCGCCTGGGCCTGGGTCTTCCTCTCGACATCGCCGGTGAACAGCCCGCCGCCGGGAATGCCGGCCGAGAGGAAGGCGTCGTAGTCCGAGCCGCCGTCAAAAGGCGTGGTCTCGGCCGGCAGCGCGTTCTCCTGGAAGTACCGGAACAGGATGTCCTCGATCGCCTTGGACCCGGCCGGGCCGCCGTCGCCGAAATCCGATCCGTCCCCGTCATGCACGGACCGCACACCGTTGGGCGAGGCCGCCATGTCCACGTTCAGGTTCGCCGCGGTCTGGCCGATCTCGGCCGCACTGAGTTCGTCGACGTAGTGCTGGGACCCGTACAGCCCGTCCTCCTCGCCGCCCCAGAACGCGAACCGGACCCGGTTGGCCGGGGTGATCCCGGCCTCCTTCATCCACCGCGCGGTCTCCAGGACGGCCGCGACCCCGCTGGCGTTGTCGTTGATGCCCGGGCCCTCCTGCACGGAGTCCAGATGCGCACCCACCACCACGGTGTGCCCGGCATCGCCACCCGTGTCGGCGAGGATGTTGAAGGACTCCACCGTCTTGCCGCGCCGGCCGTCCTCTTTGAACGTGAAGCTCTGCCGCACCGGCGAGTACCCGGCCGCGCGCAGCTGTTCCTCGACGTATCGGGCCGACTCCTCATACCCCGAGGTGCCCGAGGCCCGGTTCCCGCCGTTGGCATCGGCAACCCGCTGCAGCGCCTGCAGGTGCCCCACCACGTCCCGGGACTCGAACGCCGCCAGCACCGCGCGCGCGTCCACCGTGCTCGCCGGGGCCAGCACGGTGGGTGCCGAACATCCCGAAACCAAAAGGCTGATTGCCACCAGGACAGCCGCGGCCGCCGCGCGCCCCCGCTCGTACCTCCGCGTACCCGTCACGCTAAGAACATACTGCCTCAGTCGCCGGGGAGGAAGGCCACCCCTAGTGCGAGCCGGCCCTAAGCGGTGCGGCGGCCACGGCCGCCGGGTCGGAGAAGGCCAGACGGGGCACCACCACCAGCGCGGCAGCGGCGGCAAGCCCGGTGACTCCGCAGATGGTCCATACCGTGAGGTAGCCAGCGAGCGGCGCCGCGGTCTGACCGGCGTCCCCCGCGCCGGCCCCGGCCTCGGCCAGGACGTGGCTGACCAGGGCGATGCCGAACACCGCGGACGCGAAGGCTCCGCCGATGGTCTTGGTGGTGTTGGTCAAACCCGTGGCCATCGCGGTCCGGTTGAGGGGCGCGGCCGCGGCGGCCGCCGAAGGCAGCGCCGCCACGAGGGCCCCGGAGCCGACACCGGCGATCGCCATGTTGGCCAGCGCTTGGGCGAGACTGCCGTGGAACGGCAGGAACAGCMGGTAGCCCAGGCCCACGAGCGTGGCGGCGCCCACGAGGGTCCAGCGCGGGGTGAGCCGGCGGGTCACCACCGGGTACAGCAGCGCGCCCACCAGCAGCGCCAGCACGTAGACCCCGATGATGATGGAGACCTGCCCAGCGCGCAGCCCGAGGCCGTAGCCGTGCAGCGCGGGATCCGTCCGGGCGAAGGTGGACAGCGGGGCCTGCGCGCCGAGCACCGAGACGCCAAAGAGCCCGGCGGTCAGCTGGACGGGCCACATGGACTTACCCCGCAGCATTCGGATGTCGACGAGCGGATCGGCCGCGCGCAGCTCGAACCGCGCAAACGGAACGAACACCAGAATTCCGGCTCCCACCAGCGCCCACGGCCACCACGCGCCGGCCCCGTTGAGGCGCATGAAGGTCAGACCGGACGTGATAAGCAGCAGCCCGAGGGCGAGGAGCGTGAAGCCGCGGGTGTCCACGCGTCCGCCGCTGCGCTCCCGCGACTCCGGCACGCCAAACCTGACGGCGAACCAGCATGCGGAGACGGCCACCGCGGGGACCAGGAGCACCAGCTGCAGCTGGCCCGCGAACACTTCCACGAGCGCACCGGCGGCGAGCGCCCCGGCGATGACACCGGCTTCCAGCGCCCCGACGAGGACGCCGGCCGCGCGCCGCGTGCGGGCGGCGCCGTCGGGCAACTGATGGACGCGGCTGAAGATCAGGGCAATTTCCAGGGGCAGCCAGACCACGTAGAAACCCTGGAACGACCACGCGGCCAGGAAGGTCCAGAAGTCCGGGGCGAGCGCGACGCCCCAGGAGGCCGTGGCGGTGACCAGCGTGGAAACCAGCAGGATCCTCTTGTGCCCGTACATGTCCCCCAGCTTGGCCAGCACCGGGACGGCGAGGGCGCTGACCATGAGCTGCGCGGCCTCGAACCAGTTGACGTCGGCGTCGTGGATTCCCAGGTGCCGGGCGATATCGGTGAGGATGGGCGTGTAATAGCCCTGCAGGACTCCACTGGTGAGCTCCACCAGACACAGAAAAGCTACAACACGGCGCATGGCGGCCTTCCGGGAGGGCGGGCACCTCGCGGCCAGCCGATTGATTGCATCCTAGGCCCGCGCCGTCGCCGAAGGCGGGAACGCGGCCGGCAACGCGGCCGGGAAGACGGGGCGGCAAACCCGGCCGGAACGGCGCGGGAATATTCGTCCACGCCGGGCGTTATACCGGTCGATAGATGCAAACGCATCTAAATCGGCTATAGTAGAAACAGATCCCGGATCCACCCCGGCCACGGAAAGGCACACCATGCAGATCGGCGTATTCAGCGTCAGCGACATCACTACCGACCCCACCACGGGCCGCACCCCGACTGAGCACGAGCGCATCAAGGCGTCCGTGGCGATCGCCAAGAAGGTCGAAGAGATCGGCATGGATGTCTACGCCATCGGCGAGCACCATAACCGGCCGTTCTTCTCGTCCTCCCCCACCACCACGCTGGCGTACATCGCGGCCCAGACCGAGCGCATCATCCTGTCCACGGCCACGACCCTGATCACCACGAACGACCCCGTGAAGATCGCAGAGGACTTCGCGATGCTCCAGCACCTCGCGGACGGACGCGTGGACCTGGTCCTGGGCCGCGGCAACACCGCCCCCGTCTACCCCTGGTTCGGCAAGAACATCCAGGACGGGATCGAACTCGCGATCGAGAACTACTCCCTGCTGCGCCGCCTCTGGGACGAGGACACCGTCAACTGGTCCGGCAAGCACCGCACCCCGTTGCAGAACTTCACCTCCACCCCCCGCCCGCTCGACGGCGTCGCCCCCTTCGTGTGGCACGGCTCGATCCGCACGCCGCAGATCGCCGAAGTGGCGGCGTACTACGGTGACGGCTTCTTCGCCAACAACATCTTCTGGCCCAAGGAGCACTACCAGCAGCTGATCGGCCTCTACCGCGAACGCTATGAGCACTACGGCCACGGCAAGGCGGACCAGGCGATTGTGGGCCTCGGCGGCCAGTTCTTCATGCGGAAGAACTCCCAGGACGCCGTCAAGGAGTTCCGCCCCTACTTCGACAACGCCCCGGTCTACGGCCACGGCCCCTCGCTGGAGGACTTCACGTCCCAGACCCCGTTGACCGTCGGCAGCCCGCAGGAAGTGATCGAAAAGACCCTGACGTTCAGGGAGTACTTCGGCGACTACCAGCGCCAGCTCTTCCTGATCGACCACGCCGGCCTGCCGCTGAAGACCGTCCTGGAACAGCTGGACCTGTTCGGCGAGGAAGTGCTGCCGGTGCTGCGCAAGGAATATGCCGCGCTCAAGCCGGCACACGTTCCCGAACCGCCCACGCACGCCGGCCGGGTGGCGGCCGCGCTGGCAGCGGGCACCGTCGACGCCCCCGCGGCAGAGACCACCGTTCAGGGCTCATGATGCCCGCCAAGACTACCGAATCGCCGGTACGCCTGGCCGCGGAAACCTGGGAGTCCCTGTTCCGGGCCCAGGTGGCGGTGATGCGCAAGCTGCAGGCGGCGCCGGCATTCAAAGCCCTGGCGCTCAATGAGTACGACGTCCTGTTTACGCTCTCCCGCTGCCCCTCCGGGTGGCTGCGCCTGAACGAACTCAACGACAACGTGCTGCTGAGCCAGTCCAGCCTGAGCCGGCTGGTGGAGCGGCTCGGGAAGCGCGGGCTCGTTGAACGGACTCCAGCCCCGGAGGACGGACGCGGGATCCTCATCCGGCTCACCGATGCCGGACGGGACCTGCAGAAGCAGATCGGCCGGGAACACGTGCGCGACATCGCCGCGCTCGTGGGCCCGGCCCTCTCCGCCGCCGAACAGCAGGAGCTGCTGCGGCTGACCGAGAAGCTCCGCGCCGCTGTCTCCGTGCGCTAAGACCGTGCCCTGAGGCCGTGCGCTGCCTAGTGGATCGCGACGAGCTGGGCCGGGTCTTCCTGCGGCAGGTCATCGACGACGGCGGTGACGCTGAGTTCCTTCAGGGACAGGCTGCCGCCCACGGTGGACAGGAAGGCGGTGTCCGAGGAATCGCGTCCTGCCGTGATCCGCAGCATGCTCTCCCGCGGCGCCAGCCCCGTGGGGTCGATGACGTGCCAGGCGCCGTTGATGTGCGCCTCGGCCACGGCGTGGAAGTCCATCGGGGTCAGTCCCGGGGCGTAGACGGCGGCCAGCCGGGCCGGGACGTTCTTGGAACGCAGCAGGGCAATGGCGAGGTGGGCAAAGTCCCGGCAGACGCCGCGGCGGTGCAGCAGTGTTTCGACCGCGCCGTCGGTCCCCCGCGAGGATCCGCTGACGTAGCGCAGCTCGTTGAAAACCCAGTCCCGGACGGCGTGGAGTAGCTCCTCGCCCTGGAGCCCGCCGAATTCGGCATAGGCGGTGGGCAACAGCCGGTCCGATTCCGCGTAGCGGCTGGGCCGGACATAGCGGATCAGTTCCATGAGCCCGGGTTCCTCGGGCAGCGCGAAGCCGGTGACGGTGGCCGAATACTCAACCAGGACTTCGGTGGGTTCGGCGAATTCCATGTAGTGGAAGCGTCCGCCGTGATGGTCCGAGAGCTCGGTCAGCGGCACGTCCCCGCCTCCCGCGGTCACCCTGAGCGATTCTTCAATCGAGTCGTAGCCGGCGTTCCGGGCCACCGCCACGGCGAGAGCCACCTTGGTTTCGGCAACGGTCTTGAAGGCCAGGCGGGCGGCTACGGCGCGTTCCATGTATCTCTGTCTCCGGGATGTGGGATTGAGGTGGGTGCAGGGGAAGCCGCCGTCAACGGCCCGGGGATGTGCGGGGCGGGCGGGACTAGTTTTTGATCTTCAGAGACATTAGCATCCGCTGGAGGTTCGCGAATTCGGACCCCTCATTGACGTACTTGGCCGCCTGGTCGAGAGTGTCGAAGGCCTTGGCGGGGGCAACCTTCTGGTCCGGCGCCAACGCTTTGAGCACTGTCAGGTCCCCGAACGAATAGTCCCCCTTGCCGGCCGGGCCACGGACCACGTTCTGCAACGCGCAGCTCCTGCCGCCGGCGCCGCCCGCCACGTTGGTGATGCCGTAGGAGCCGAAGTACTTGTAGCCCTGGATCACCCGGAACACCACGTGCGGGTCAATGGTTCCCCCGCCGCCGGCGTGCGGCAGGTCAACCGGCACGCTGCTGACCACGACGTAGTTGCGGGCGGTGTCGTCCGGGCAGGCCGCGGCCGGCTGCGGGGGCAGGCCGGTCTGCAAGGTGGCCAGGTAAGCGCCGCCGGCGTCCTTGACGGTGATCTTCAGCGCCCCGGGCAGCGCACCGGCGTCGGGAGCTACGGACTGGACAATCCAGTCCTGCGGCACCTCAAAACTGACGGACTTTGCCGGGTCGGTAAAGACCTTCCAGGCCGCTGCGCTCGAGCCCGCGCTGGGGGAAGCGCCGGCCGAGGCGGCGGCACCAGTGGTGGCAGACGGCGTCGCACTCTCACTCGCACCGGGACCCGCACTGTCCGCCGCGCTGCTGCCCGCGGTCCAGACCGGCGTCCCCTTGCCGTCGCTGCTGCAGCCCGAAAGGGCTGCCGCCGCGACCGCGAGCACCGCGCCGGTGCGCAGCACAGCGCACCGGATTCCTGCAGTGCCTGCTGAAGAAGCGGTGCCTGCTGAAGAAGGGGCCTTCCCTGTCATGGTGCCAGCGTAGCCGGGACGCCGCATGACTCAGAGCTCCCGCATCAGTGTTTCGTAGAACCGGACCCCCTGCTCCAGCGTCTCCAGCCCGATCTTTTCGTCAACGGCGTGGATAGAGCCGCGGGCCCGGACGTCCATGAAGAAGGGCGCGAAGCGGTACACGGCACCGCAGATCCCGGTGAAACGGCGCGAGTCGGTGCCGCCCATCATGATGTAGGGGGTGATGATCGCCTCGGGGAAGACCTGCCCGATGCAGTCCGCCAGCAGGTCCCACTGGGCCCCCGAGGACGGCGACACCGGAGACGGGTCGTTGCCCTCCACGACGCGCAGTTCGACTTTCGGGTCGCGGATGATTTTCCGCAGCAGTGCCATGGTGCCCTCGACCGTCTCCCCCACCGCCACCCTGATGTTGGCGTTGGCCTTCGCCGTGGCGGCGAGGACGTTGGCCCCGGAGCTGCCTTCGAGCGTGGTGATGGCGACGGTGGTTCGGGTCATGGCGTTGGTCTCGCTGCCGAGCCGGCCGAAGAGCCAGGTGATCGGCGCCCGGAGCAGTGCCACGTTCGCGAACACGGCCCGCAGCGGTGGCGGGGTGTGCGGRCCGAAGCGGCGCAGCATCTCGGCGGTCACCTCCGGCAGCGACTGCGGGAACGGGCTGCGCTCGATCCGGGTGATGGCGCGGGCCAGCCGCGCTGTCGCCCCCATCCGCGGCGGCGTGGAGGCGTGTCCGCCCGGGTCCCGGGTCAGCAGCTCCACGTCCAGGATTCCCTTTTCGGCCACGCCGACGACGGCGGCCGGCCGGCTCACTCCCGGGAAGGCGCCGCCCGCGACGGCACCGCCCTCGTCCAGCACGAGCCAGGGCACCACGCCGCGGCCGGCCAGCAGGTCCGCGGCGGCCGCCGCGCTGTTGCCGGCCGTCTCCTCGTTGTTGCCGAACGAGAAGTAGAGGTCGTGCGCGGGCGCATACCCCGCCAGCAGCAGGCTCTCGGCCGCTTCCAGGATGGCCACGAGCTGGCCCTTGTCATCAAGCGTCCCGCGGCCCCAGAGGAACGTGCCGTCGTTGTGGCCGGAGAACGGCGGGTGTGTCCACTCCCCCGGGTCGTCTGCCGGGACGACGTCGTAGTGCGCCATCAGCACCGACGCCCGGTGCACGGCCGCTGGGTCCTCCGCTGGTGCGGCGCCGGGCCAGCGGTACAGGAGGGCGTGGCCGTTGACCCGCTCCAGTTCCAGGGCAGCATGGACCGCCGGATACAACCGGGGCAGCGCCGCGATGAAGGCCTCGAACTCCGCTGTTTCCACCCCGGCCCCGGCATGGGAGGCCCCGGCCCGGGAGGACCCGGCATGGGAGGACCCCGCGGCCCGGATGGACACGGTCCGGTACGTCACGAGCTCCGCCAGCGACGCCGCCGCGCGCCCGGCGCCCGGCGGGTGCCCGGGGCCGCCCGGTGTTCCGCCGGGGCTCTTGAGGGTATTGCCGGCGGCCGCGTCCTGCAGGGGGTTGCGCATGCGCGAAAGTCTACGGCCGGAGGGTCCGCCGGAACGGGCTATTCGGCGCGCGGGTCCGGCCCCGGAATCCGGGGCACAATTTCGGCGCACAAATTTCGGCCCCGCGAAAGCGGATACGCTGGGGGCATGGCCGAACAGAGCATTGACGGAACGCACTTTGGGGATCTGGGCGACGTGGCAGGCATGTCGGCCCTCGATATCGCGGACTGGCGGCTGCGGACCTTTGCCCTCTACGCCACCACGCGAAAGATTGCCGCGGACAGCCCGGCCGAGGCGCATTCCTACTGGCGCCAGGAGCGGGACCGCATGTTCGGCACCCACCCGGCCTCCGCGCTGACGGCCGAGGCCAAAGCCACTTTCGGCGGCCTGAAGACGGCGGACTACGATCCGATCTACCGTTTCCACGTCCCGCTGACCCCCGAGGGCGCCGGGCGGGAGATGAACGTAGAGACCGGGACCGACGGCCTGGTCCGGTTTGTGCGGCTGGGCACCTTCGACCTGCCCGAGATGGGACAGCTCGCGGTCTGGAAGCTCAGGGGCTACGGCGGGGGCATCTTCGTGCCGTTCCGTGACGCCACCGCAGGCCAGCCCGGCGGCAGTTACGGCGCTGGACGCTACCTCCTGGACACCATCAAGGGAGCTTTCCACGGCGTGCGGGGCTCCGGGCCCCAGGCCGAATTCATCCTGGACTTCAATTTCGCCTACAACCCCTCGTGCGCCTACAACGAGGCTTGGGCATGTCCGCTGGCGGGCCCGGCAAACCGGCTGGCCGTGGACATCCCCGTGGGCGAGCTGTACTGAGCGGATGGAGTCCCAGCTCGAACAGCTTGACCCTGCCCCCGCCGTCGTCCTCGGGCCGAAGACCCGCCGGTACCGTGGAGTCCTCCGTTACCCCGTGGTCCGGCAGCTCATCCGGTTCACCGGCGTCGGCGTTGTCTGCACCCTGACCTCCCTGGCCCTGTACGCACTCTCCCGGCCCTGGCTTGGGGCCCAACCGGCCAACGCGGCGGCCCTGATCCTGACGTCGTTCATGAATACCGCCCTCAACCGGCGCCTGACGTTCAAGATCACCGAACGCCGCCGGATGAAGCGCGACCACCTCAACGGCCTGATCGTGATCCTCGTCGCGCTGCTGATCACCGGCGGCAGCCTCGCCGTCCTGCACTGGGTCAACCCGGACGCCACCGTGGCCGAGGAGCTGTGGACCACCACCCTCTCCGGTTTCGCCGCCACCGCCGTGCGGTTCACGATGCTGCGGCACTGGATCTTCCGCCGCGCCCGCCACCGCTGACGTCGCCCGGGGCCCTCACCCCGGGTTGAGCTATCAGTTCAAGCCGCTATGGAGGCCCGATAAAGACATTTAGTGACAGCTCAACCGGTGGAGGGGGTGCCGAGGGAGCGGACGCCGGCGACGGCGGTGCGGACCGCGGCCGCCGCCTCCTGCAACTGCGCTGCCGTCCCGGTCGAGTCGAAGCTGAACCGCACCGCCGTCTGGGCGATCTCGGGCTCGATGCCCAGGGCCAGCAGCACCGGCGAGGGCGCATCCGAGCCGGCGGCGCACGCGGAACCGCTGGAGCAGATGATGCCCTGGCGTTCGAGCTCAAGCAGCACGGACTCGCCGCTGGTGCCCGGGAAGCAGAAGGATGCCACCGAGGGCAGCCGCTCGGTGGGGTGGCCGGTGAGCAGTGCGCCGGGAACACCGGCCAGCACGGCGTCAATGAACCCGTCGCGGAGGGCAGCGACGTGCCCGGCCGGTTCCCGTGGCAGCGCCAGTGCCGTCGCCAGCGCCACGGCCCCGGCCACGTTTTCCGTGCCCGACCGGCGGCCCCGTTCCTGCCCGCCGCCGTGGACCAGCGGTTCAAGCCGGACCCGGCCGCGCACAAACAGCGCGCCGCTGCCTTTGGGCGCGCCCAGCTTGTGGCCGGAAATGCTCAGCGCGTCCACGCCCAGTGCGCCGGTGTCCAGCGGCAGCCAGCTGGCGGCCTGGACGGCGTCGGTGTGGAACGGGACCCCGTGGGCATGGGCCAGCGCCGCGAGCCGGGCGATGGGCTGGACCGTGCCGACCTCGTTGTTGGCGTACATGATGCTGACCAGGGCCGTGCCGGGCTGCAGCACGGCGGCGAGGGCCTCTTCGCTTACCTGCCCGAAGCGGTCCACGGGGATCACGTCGACGGCGAACCCGTGGACCCGTTCAAGGTACCTGGCGGATTCTTCCACCGCGGGATGCTCGACGGCGCTGATCGCCACCCGGTCCAGGCGCGGATCGGCGGCGCGCCGGGCCAGGGCGATGCCCTTGACGGCGAGGTTGTCCGCTTCCGTGCCGCCGGAGGTGAAGACGACTTCCCCGGGGCGGCAGCCGAGGGCCCTGGCGGTTGCGGCGCGGGCCCCTGCGAGCGCCGCGGCAGCCGCCTCACCCAGGGAGTGATGGCTTGACGGGTTGCCGAATTCGCCCGTGAGGTACGGCCACATGGCCTCCAGCACCTCGCGGCGGACCGGGGTGGTGGCCGCGGCGTCGAGGAAGATCATGGCGCGCCTCAGCCGGCCGCCGGGCCGGCGCCTGAGTCGACGGCCGGCTCGACGTCAAGCTCAATGTCCAGGCCGAGGTCCAGTGCCGTGACACTGTGCGTCAGGGCACCGATCGAGATGACGTCCACCCCGGTGGCCGCGATGTCCGCCACGGTGGCGAGGTTGACGTTGCCGCTGGCCTCGACGCGGGCCCGGCCGCCCACCAGCCCGACGCCGGCCGCGAGCTCGGCCAGGGAGAAGTTGTCCAGCATGATGGTGTCCACCCCGGCGGCCAGGACGGGCTCGATCTGCTCCATGGTGTCCACCTCCACTTCGAAGTGTGTTGTGTGGCCGAGCTGGGCCTTGGCGCCGCTGAGCACTGCGGTCAGCTTCGCCGGATCGCCGCCGGTGAGGACGGCCAGGTGGTTGTCCTTGGCCAGGACGGCGTCGGAGAGGCTGAAGCGGTGGTTGGCGCCACCGCCGCAGCGGACGGCGTAGCGTTCGAGCACCCGCAGCCCCGGCGTGGTCTTGCGGGTATCGGTGATCCGGGCCCGGGTGCCGGCCACGAGCGCCACGAACTCGGCCGTTTTGGTGGCGATGGCGCTCATCCGCTGGACCAGGTTCAGTGCGACGCGTTCGGCCAGCAGCACGGCGCGGGCGTTCCCGGTCACGCGGGCCAGGGCGGTTCCGGCGGCGAAGGCCTCGCCGTCGTGGACCAGCAGTTCGACGACGGCGCCCGGGTCGGTCAGCCGCATCGCCGCGGCGAAGACCTCCCCGCCGCTCAGCACCCCGGGAACGCGGGCGTTGAGCACCGCGGTGGCCCGCGCCTGCGCCGGGATGAGCGTCTGGGAAGTGACGTCCCCGTACGGGGCGTCCTCCTGCAGCGCCGCGCGGAGGACGGCCAGGACGGCAGCCTCGGGCAGGCTCCCGGCGAGCGCCGCGGTGCGGGAGGGCAGGGTTTCCGGGGCAGCGGTTGCGTGGGCAGTGGTGGTCACGAGGAAATCCTTTGCATGGAATGGGTGAGGGCTGAGGCGTCGTCCGTGTCCGCCCGGTAGTGGGCTCCGACGGACTGCGTGCGGTTCAGGGCAGCCGCCACAAGCAGGCGGGCCGCGAGGAGCAGGTTCCGGTCCTCATGGGCATCCTGGCAGAGCCAGTCACTGTGGCCGGCATCGGGAGCGGTCTCAGAATGGACAACGGCGTCCCAGGCCGCAAGCACGGTCTCCGCCTCCCGCAGTTGCTCCCCGCTGCGCATTACCCCGGCGTCCGCCGTCATCAACCGCCGAAGAGCGTCGCGCGAGAAAACCCCGTACGCGGATACCGACTTCACAAGATCTTCGGACACGCTCGCTAAAGTGTCCTCCCCTGACGTGAAGTCGTGCGACGGCGCCGCGGAAGCGTGCGTCAAGGGGAGGCCGCCCGCGGCCGTAGGCCCACACGATCCGGGTTCCCTGGCCGAGCTTGCGAGGCTAGGGGGATCGTGGGGAGCACACGGAGCAGTGGTGTCGTGCGACGGGTCGGCGTGCAGGAAGTCCTCGACCGCCCGGCGGCCGAACACCAGGCCCTCCAGCAGCGAGTTGCTCGCCAGCCGGTTGGCCCCTTGGGCGCCCGTGCGGGCCATCTCGCCGGCGGCGTACAGGCCGGGAACGGACGTGCGGCCCCGCAGGTCGGTGCACACGCCGCCCATCCAGTAGTGCGCTGCCGGGGAGACTGGGACCGTTTCTGTGGTCCAGTCGTAGCCGGCGGCGAGGGTGGCCGCCGTGACGGTCGGGAACCGCCGGGCCAGGAAGCCCGCGCCCCGCTCTGCCTCGATGCCGCGGGCGTCCAGGTAGACCGGACTGTCCGGCGCGGCCCCCGTGGCGGCCAGGTGCAAGGCGATGCTGCGGGAGACGACGTCGCGGGGGGCCAGTTCGGCGTCGGGGTGGTAGTCGGGCATGAAGCGGTATCCCGCGGCATCCAGCAGCACCGCGCCCTCGCCGCGGACCGCTTCGGAGATGAGCAGGGCCGGCGGCCCGCCCGGAATCTCCCCGGCGGCAAGGGTGGTGGGGTGGAACTGGAAGAACTCGAGGTCCCGCACCGCGGCGCCGGCACGCCAGGCCAGGGCCAGGCCGTCGGCGGTGGCGACGGCGGGGTTGCTGGTGCGGGCAAAGAGCCGGCCCGCACCGCCGGTGGCGAGGAGGACGGCGTCGGCGGCCAGCTCCTGGGGCCGTCCGCCGGCCAGGTAGGCCACGCCGGTGACCCGGGCCGGCGTCGGGGGTGCGCTGCCGGGCTGTGACGGAGCTTCCGGGCGGACACCAGGTTCGGTCAGGAGCCCGGTGACGAACGCGCTGGTCTCCACCCGGAGCCGGCCGTGGCCGGCGCGGTCCAGGACGGCGCGTTCGAGGACGGCGGCGACGAGCCCGCGGGCGATGCAGGCGCCCGTCGCGTCCCCGCCGGCGTGCAGGATGCGCGGGGCCGAGTGTGCCGCTTCCAGGCCCAGGGCCGGTCCGCCGTCGGGAGCTGCGTCGAAGTGCACGCCGTAGCGGCCCAGGCCGGCGATGTCCCGGACAGCCTCCGTGCACAGGATCCGGACTGCCTCGGGGTCGTTGAGCCCGGCACCGGCGGCGAGCGTGTCCGCGATGTGCGCTGCCACGGAGTCCCCGGGGGCAGCATCCTCCGGGGCCAGCACGGCCGAGATGCCGCCCTGGGCGTAGAAGGTGTTGCTTTGCTCCAGCGTCCCCTTGCTCAGGAGGACCACTTCGATGTCACGGCCGCCGGTGGGGGCGTCGTCGGTGGCGAGCAGCGCGGCGTAGAGCCCAGCAATCCCGCTGCCGACGATCACGAGCCGCCTGGTCACGGCCGCGCCGCCAGCATGCGTTCCAGGGCCACCCCGGCCGGGGCGGCCACGTCCTCGTCCACGGTGATGCGGTTCAGCACCTCGCCGCGGACGAGCGCTTCCAGGACCCAGGCGAGGTATCCGGGGTGGATGCGGTACATCGTGGAGCAGGGGCAGATCACCGGGTCGAGGCAGAAGATGGTGTGCTGCGGGTATTCCGCAGCGAGCCGGTTCACCATGTTGATCTCGGTGCCGATCGCAAACGTGGTGGGCTCCGTGGCCGCGGCGATGGCCTTCTTGATGAAGTCGGTGGACCCGGCGGAATCGGCGGCATCCACCACCTCCATGGGGCATTCCGGGTGCACGATCACCTGCACGCCGGGGAACTCGGCGCGGGCCTTTTCGATCTGGCCCACGTTGAAGCGCTTGTGGACCGAACAGAAGCCGTGCCAGAGGATTACCCGGGAGTCGAGCAGGGCCTGTTCGTCGTTGCCGCCGAGGTCCTTGCGCGGGTTCCACATCGGCATCTGCTCCAGCGGCACCCCCATGGCCTTCGCGGTGTTGCGGCCCAGGTGCTGGTCGGGGAAGAACAGCACGCGCTGGCCGCGTTCAAACGCCCATTCCAGCACGGTCGCGGCGTTCGAGGAGGTGCAGACGATCCCGCCGCGCTCGCCGCAGAAGCCCTTGAGGGCGGCGGAGGAGTTCATGTAGGTGACCGGGATGACAGGGACCCGGCCCTCGGCGTCGGGCTCGGTGCCGAAGACCTCCTCAAGCTGTTCCCAGCACTCGGTGACCGAGTCGATGTCCGCCATGTCGGCCATGGAGCAGCCCGCGGCCAGGTTGGGCAGGATCACGGCCTGGTCGGGGCGGGACAGGATGTCCGCCGTCTCGGCCATGAAGTGCACGCCGCAGAAGACGATGGCCTCCGCGTCGGGCCGGGTCAGGGCGGCGTTGGCGAGCTGGAACGAATCTCCCACGAAGTCGGCGTATTCGATCACTTCGTCGCGCTGGTAGAAGTGCCCCAGCACGACGGCGCGGTCCCCCAGTGCCGCTTTGGCGGCGCGGATCCGGGCGTCGAGCTCGGCGTCGGAAGCGAGCTTGTATTCTTCCGGGAGCTGGCCCTGCCGGGGAGTGGAGGCCGGTGCGACGTCGGTGGAGGAGGCCCCCGGCCCGTAGGCGGGCACGCCGGCGAGGGCCTCGGCGAGGTCGTAGTCCCAGGGCCCGCGGGCCAGCGCGGGGCTGCAGGTGGAGGCGGCCGTGCCCTGTGCCAGAGTAGTGGCCTGCTCGCGCGTGATCAGCTGGATTGCCGTGTTGACGCTGCTCATGGTGTGCTCCTGTTGTCTGGGTCGAGGCCTGGGCGGCCGGTGAAGCGGTAGAGGCGGGGCGGGCGGTGCTTGCCGCCCTGCAGATAATGGTCGGTTTCTTCGATTTCCGGCGTGGCCTTGACCTGCCGGCGGAAGTTGGCGGGATCGAGTTCGCGGTCCAGGACGGCCTCGTAGACCTCCCGGACCTGGGCGAGGGTGAAGTACTCGCCCAGCAGGTGGTAGGCGATGGATCCGTAGGCCATCTTGTTGCGCAGCCGCCACAGCGCGTAGTCGACGATCGAGTTGTGGTCGAAGGCCAGCCCGTCCAGCCTGTCGGCGCGGAACCAGCGCACGTTCTCCGATTCGTCGGCCAGCGCGGCCTCCGTGGGCTGGACGAGTGCCCAGTACACGATCGAGACGACGCGCTGGGTGGGCGAGCGGTGCAGCCCGCCAAAGGCGTAGAGCTGTTCGAGGTAGTTCGGGGCCAGCCCGGTGGTCTCGCGCAGGTTCCGCGAGGCGGCGTCCTGGAGTGACTCGGAGTGCGTGAGCGGCCCGCCCGGCAGCGCCCAGAGGCCCTTGAACGGTTCGCGGATCCGGCGCACCAGCGGGATCCACAGCGTGGGCCGCCCGGAGCGTTCGCTGGGACGCAGCGCAAAGATCACCGTGGAGATGGCCAGCGACGGCGGCGCGGTCTGGCGCTCCGAGACGTTGGCTGCTGTGGTGTAAACGGTGATCTACCCGCCCTCTGAGGTCCCGGGCGGGTCCCGCGATGGACTGCCCGGCTGGATCCGGCCCGACCGCCGGATTAGTTATAGTCACATTGACTAGAACTAATGATACGGCCGCGCCGCCCGGGCGCAAAATGTTTCAGGTCACATGGGCCGGACCGGGATGCCGCCGGCGCACGGACCGGGCTTGTCCGCGGGTGCCGGCAACGGTATTAATCGAGGCTATGGACGGAGAAGTCATGGACGCAGAGGGTACGGACGCAGAGGCGGTCAGGGCCCGATACGCGGGAGCGGCCCAGGCATTCATGGAGCTCGCCGGGCAGGTACCGCACCAGGCGTGGTCGCGGCCGGCACTGGGTGAATGGGATGTCCGGGCGCTGACCGGCCACACGAGCCGGGCCCTGACAACCGTGGAAGCCTACCTCGCCACCCCGGCCGCCGGGGCGCGGGTGCCGGGTCCGGTGGAATACTTCCTGGGCGTCCGGGGCGCCACCTCGCCCGCCGCGATTGCGCAGCGGGGCAGGGAAACCGGGGAGGCGCTGGGCGAGGACCCTGCCGCTGCCGTGCGGGAGCTTGTCCAACGCGTCACGGCCCTCGTCAGGAACACGCCCGACGATGCCCTGGTGGCCACCCCGGCCGGAGTAATGACGCTCATCGACTACCTGCCGACCCGGACCTTCGAGCTGGCCGTGCACACCCTGGATCTGGCGCGCGCCCTGGGCCTGCCGCCGCCCGCCGCCTTGGCCCCGGCGGTCGCGGCCTCCCTGGAGCTCGCCGGAGCCATCGGCTCCCGGTTGCCGTCCGCCGGTGATTTGCTGCTCTTGCTCACCGGCCGGACCAGCCTGCCCGAAAACCTGAGTGTCCTCTAGCCCGTGCCGGCGGCCGCGGCTTCCAGCAGCGGCAGGGTGCGGCCCTGGAAGTGCGTATTGAGCACGATCACGGAGGACGAGCGCAGGACCGATCTGGTGGCGATCATGGCATCGAGGACGCGCTGGAGGTCCGAATTGGAGCGGGCGGCTATCCGGGCCATGAGGTCCGAGCTCCCGGAGACGGTATGGATCTCAATCAGCTCGGGGATCCGCGCCAGGGCCTCCACGACGGCGTCGTGCCCGAGGTCCTGGTTGATCGTGAGGGAGCAGAAAGCCACCACGGGGTAGCCGAAGTGCGCCGGATCGGGCTGGGGCACCCATGAGCCAATCACGCCGGCGTCCTGCATCCGGTCCAGGCGCGACTGCACCGTGGCGCGGGCAACCTTCAGCACCCGGGAGGCCTCCAGGACCGAGGCCCGGGGGGAATCCGTGAAAAATCGGACAATCTTTGCATCAAGCGGATCAACGTCCACTGATTCTTCCTTCCCAAGCGGGACCGGGCCGGACAAACAGCCACCGATGCCCCGATTCAGTTAGCAAACTGCCACCATGCTCTCACGGCGGAGGCGCCCCGGCGGCCGGGGGCCGGGCCCAAATCCGGTAAATTCAATAGGTCCCATAAGGACGCAAAGATCCAAACCACACGAAGGTTCGCCATGACGATGAAGTCCACCGCGACGCTACCCACCGCGGTTCCCGCCCCGAGCCTGGGGCACAGCATGAAACCACGCCAGCTGACCATGATGGGACTGGGCAGCGCGATCGGCGCCGGCCTGTTCCTCGGCTCGGGGGCAGGAATCCAGGCGGCGGGACCGGCCGTGCTGATCTCCTACCTCGTCGCCGGAACCCTGATCATCCTGGTGATGTGGGCGCTCGGAGAGATGGCCGCGGCCAATCCCAACAGCGGCGCCTTCTCCGTGTACACGCAAAAGGCCATGGGCAAGACCGCGGGCGCCACCGTCGGCTGGCTCTGGTGGCTGCAGCTCGTGGTGGTCATCGCCGCCGAGGCCCTCGGCGCGGCCGGGCTCCTGTTCACTGTGTGGCCGGTGATCCCCGTCTGGGCACTGTCCCTGATCTTCATGGCCCTGTTCACCGCCATCAACCTGGCGGGCGTGAAGAACTTCGGCGAGTTCGAATTCTGGTTCGCCATCCTCAAGGTGGCTGCCACCGTGATATTCCTGGCCATCGGCGGGGCCCTGCTGCTGGGCTTGCTGCCGGACGTCCCGTCTCCTGGCCTCGGCAACTTCACATCCGGCTTCGCCCCGGCTGGCCTGGGCGGCATCGCAACGGCACTCTTCGTCGTCATCTTCGCCTTCGGCGGCACCGAGATTGTCAGCGTGRCCGCGGCCGAGACGGAAAACCCGGAGCGCAGCGTCGCCCAGGCGATCCGCACCGTCGTCTGGCGGATCCTCGTGTTCTACATCGGCTCGGTATTCGTCATCGCGGCCGTCCTTCCCTCAACCTCCGCGGCCCTGAAGTCCCCCTTCGCCGGCGTCCTCGACGTCGCCCGGATCCCCGGCGCCGGCGCCGCGATCACCCTGGTCGCCGTGATCGCGCTGCTGTCCGCCCTGAACGCCAACCTCTACGGCGCGTCCCGCATGGTGTACTCGCTCTCTGAGCGCGGCGAAGCCCCCAAGTTCCTCTCCAGGCTCAACACGGCCCGGGTCCCGGTCGTGGCGGTGAGCGTCTCCGTGGCCTTCGGCTTCCTGGCCGCCGTCCTGGAACTGCTCTTCCCCGACCAGATCCTGCCGGCGCTGTTCCAGCTGGTCGGTTCCACCTGCCTCGTTGTGTGGGGCTCGGCCCTGGTGTCCCAGCTGATCCTGCGCCGCCGGGCAGACCGCGACGGCACGGCGCTGCCGCTGCGGATGAAGGGCTTCCCCGGGCTGACGATCTTCGGGCTCGTGCTCCTGGCACTGATCTTCGCCGTCGGCTTCAGCAGCCCGGAGAGCAGCAAGCAGCTGGTCAGCACCCTGGTACTGGTGGCCGGCATCGCCGTGGCGTGCTGGACCGGCGCCCGGATCACCCGGAACCGCAACGCCGCCGCCGCCGGCGCCGGCGCCGGCGCCGGCGCAAAAGCCGACCAGGCGGAACAGCCCAGCCGCTAGACAAATTGCCAAGCTCACCGGCGCGCGGGGCGGCATAAGTGTGCAGTCTGGGCACCCCAGCCTAGGCTGATTGCCCACCCCGCCGCCGGTGACTAGGGTCACAGGCATGGACACACTTCTCCCCGTGGCTTCCGGCAGCGCTGCCGGGCCGCTCACAGCCGATGAACTCCGCGAGCTCTATTCGCTCATGGTGGCCGTCCGGCACCTCGACACCTCGGCCATCGCCTGGCAGCGGCAGGGCATCATCCCCGGCTACGCCCCCGAACTCGGCCAGGAAGCGGCCCAGGTGGGCAGCGGCTACGCCGTGGACACCACCCGGGACTTCGTCTTCCCCACCTACCGCGAAATGGGCGTTGCCCGGACCATGGGGGTGGACATGGTGGCCTACATGTCCACCCACAAGGCCACGTGGCACGGCGGTCTGTACAACCCGCTGGAATCCCGGCTGGCCCCGATCCAGGCGGTAGTTGCCGGATCCGTCCTGCACGCCGTCGGCTGGGCCCACGGCCAGACGCTGGACAAAAAGGACGGCGTCGCAATGACGTACTTCGGCGACGGCGCCTCCTCCCAGGGCGACGTGCACGAGGCGATGAACTTCGCCGCCGTGATGAAGGCGCCCGTCGTGTTCTTCGTCCAGAACAACGGCTGGGCCATCTCGGTCCCCACCGAACGGCAGGTGGCCGGGGGCTCCGTCGCGGCCCGCGCCGCGGGTTACGGCATGCCCGCGCTGAAGATCGACGGCGACGACGTCGTCGCGGTCCTCGAGGCGACCCGCCGCGCCTTCGCCCACGCCCGCGCCGGCAACGGCCCCGTGCTCATCGAGGCCATGACGTACCGCCGTGGCCCGCACTCGACCTCCGATGACCCGGGCCGCTACCGCTCCCTCGACGAGGAACGCGACAGCGCCGGCACCGACCCGCTCGAACGGCTGCGGCAGCGGCTGCTGGCCGATGGTATCGCCGACGAGGCGTTCTTCGCCGAAGCGCTGGCCGCGGCCAAGGCCGAAGAGGAGCAGATCCGTACCGGCATCCAGGCCCTGGGCTCCCGGCCCGGCACCGAAATGTTTGACCTGGTCTTCCAGGAAACCACCCCYGCCCTGCAGGCCCAGGCCGCCAACTGGCGCGAGGAGTCCGAACATGTCTAACTCGATTCTCGAAAGCGAAAGTGCCAGCGGCAACAACACTGCCGACAACACTGCCGACGACACTGTCACCAACCCGGCCGGAAGCGAGCCCGCCACCACGGTGATGTCGATGCAGCAAGCACTCAACCGCGCCCTCGACGAGGTCCTCGCGGACAACCCCAAAGCCGTCATCTTCGGCGAGGACTGCGGCCGGCTCGGCGGCGTCTTCCGCATCACCGACGGGCTGCAGGCCAGGCACGGCGCGCAGCGCGTCTTTGACACCCCGCTGGCGGAATCCGGCATCCTGGGCATGTCCGTGGGCCTGGCGATGGCCGGGTTCCACCCCATTCCCGAGGTCCAGTTCGACGGCTTCGCCTACCCTGCCATCAACCAGATCGTCTGCCAGATCGCCCGGATGAACTACCGCAGCCGGGGCACCATGCCGATGCCCATCACCCTGCGGGTGCCCAGCTTCGGCGGCATCCGCGCCCCCGAACACCACGGCGAAAGCCTGGAGGCGCTCTTCGCCCACGTACCGGGCCTGAAGGTGGTCTCGCCGTCGAACCCGCATGAGGCCTACCACCTGCTCAAGTACGCCGCCACGCGGCCGGACCCGGTGATCTTCATGGAGCCCAAGTCGAGGTACTGGCAGAAGGGTGAGGTGGACCTTGCGCACTGCGATGCGGACGACGATGCAGACGGCGGCTCCCCCACCGGCGCCAAGGTGATGCGCGAAGGCCGCCACCTCACGCTGGTCGCCTGGGGCGCCATGGTGGCCCGCTGCCTGCAGGTGGCGGAGCTCGCGGCCGAGGACGGGATCGATATCGAGGTCCTGGACCTGCGCTGGCTCAAGCCGATCGACGCCGAGGCCCTCGCCGCCTCCGTGCGCAAGACGCGCCGCGCCGTCGTCGTCCACGAGGCGCCGCTGACCTCCGGCCTCGGCGCCGAAGTGGCGCAGCTGATCACGCAAAGGTGCTTCGACACCCTCAGGGCGCCGGTGGAGCGCATCACCGGCTTCGACGTCCCGTACCCCTCGGGCGACCTGGAAGATGAATACATCCCGAACATTGACCGGATCCTCTTCGGCATCCAGCGAGTATTGGAGTACAAACGTGGCTGAAATTTCCTTCCCGCTCCCGGATCTCGGCGAGGGCCTGATCGAGGCCACCGTGCTGGAATGGCTGGTTTCCCCGGGCGAGCAGGTGGAGCGCAACCAGCCGCTCGTGGAGGTCGAAACCACCAAGTCGGCCGTTGAATTGCCCAGCCCGCAGGCAGGTAAGGTAGTGCGTATCTACGGCGGGCCCGGCGACAAGATCAATGTCGGCGAGCCCCTGATTGTGTTTGAGGTGCCGGACAACACCGCCGGCATCGTGGGCACGGTCCCGAAGGAAGAGGCACCTAAGCGCCGGGTCCGCCTGAGCGCCGTACTTGATGAGGACTGAGAGCATGAGCGGCAGACACACCGGCGAGCAGCATTCGCACACCGTTGAGGGCACCGACCCCCAGCTGTACGTGCAGGTGCATGAGCCCCAGAACGACGCCGGGTTCCGTCCCGTCCTGCTGCTGCACGGCTTCTCCTCCTCCTCCAAGCTCAACTGGGAAGACAGCGGCTGGCTCACCGCGCTCCTGGAAGCCGGCCGGCGCGTCATCACCGTGGACCTGCCCGGCCACGGCCGCAGCGGCGCCCCGGAGGACATGGACTCCTACTCCCCCAGCCGGATCCGTGCGGACCTGCTGCAGATAGTCTTCGACGCCGGCGCGCGGCCGCTGCGCGACGGGGACCCGTCCAGCGGGCTCGACGTGATCGGCTATTCGCTGGGGTCCCGGCTCGCCTGGGAGTTCGGAGCCACACAGCACGAGCTGGTGCACCGGCTGGTCCTGGGCGGCCCGAATGTCGCCGACCCCCTGGCGGACTTCGACCTGATCGCCGCGCAGCGGTACCTGGCCGACGGCACGCCGATCGCGGACGAGTCGACCGCCGGGCTGCTGAAGATGGCCATGCTGCTGCCCAGCAACAACATCTTCGCGCTGCTGTCCCTGGTCGAGGCAATCAAGGCCGAGCCGTATGACCCCGCCGAAGCGGTCCCCCACATGCCGATGCTCCTCGTGGCGGGGGAAAACGACGACCGGGCCGCCACCATGCCGGAGCTCGCCGCCCTGGGCGCCAAGGCCGGCGGCATGGTCGAACAGCTCGTGCTGCCGGGCCGCAACCACACCAACGCCATCACCAGCCGCGCCTTCAAGCAAGGCGCCATCAGCTTCCTGGGCGTCTAAACCCGCCTCACAAAAGCGACGCGGGGTCACTTACGGCCCATCCGAATGATCTGGATGGGCGCGAAGTGACCCCGCGTTGCTCTTTAACCCAGAGGGGCACGGACCTTGCGGTCCGCGCCCCTCGTGCTTGCCTGGTTGCTAGTGCTTTGCGGCTTCGGCCGGCGCGTGGTGCGCGACGCCGAGCGGGCGGCCCTTCGTTTCCCCGGCCAACAGGACGCCGACGGCGGAGATGACGCAGAGGATCATGATGTAGATGCCGATGGAGCCGGTCCAGTGGGTGCCCTGCAGGAGGACTTCCGCGATGGTGGCCGCGAACGCGCCGCCGAGGATCGCGCCGAAGGCGTAGCCGATCGAGATGCCCGAGTAGCGCACCTCCGGCGGGAACATCTCGGCGTACATGGCGGACATGGGGCCGTAGGACAGGCCCAGGCCGACCGTCAGGACGAACAGCGCGACGCCGTAGAGCACAATGTTCTTGGTGTCGATGAGGGCGAACATCGGGATCATCCAGGCAAAGACAATGCCGTAGCCGATCAGGAACGTCTTGACGCGGCCGATCTTGTCCGAGAGCCAGCCGCCGACCAGGGTGAAGATCAGCCAGCCGAAGGAAGCCAGCGTCGTGGCGAGCAGGATCTGCGGGGTGGGCATCTTCAGCGTCTTGGTGGCGTAGGAGATGAAGAASGCRATCARCAGGTAGCCGGCAGCGTTGTTGCCGATGAAGATCATSGTSGARTAGAGGACAGCCTTCTTGTGCTTGCGGAKCAGCTCGCCCAGSGGCGCCTTGCTYTCTTCCTTGCGGTCCTGCATCTCCTTGAAGACGGGGCTCTCAGCGACTGCCCGGCGGATCAGGTAGCCGACCACGATCAGCACGATCGAGAGCAGGAACGGCACACGCCAGCCCCAGGATGCGAAGTCTTCCTTGGACATGGACGTGTTGAGGAAGTACAGCAGGCCGGTMGCGAGGATCATGCCGACCGGAACGCCGATCTGCGGGTAGGCGCCGAACAGACCGCGCYTGCTCTTGGGMGCGTGCTCCACGGCCATCAGGGCRGCGCCGCCCCATTCACCGCCGGCGGAGAAGCCCTGGATGACGCGGAGCAGGATCAGGAGGATCGGGGCCCAGACGCCGATCTGCGCATAGGTGGGCAGCATGCCGATCAGGGCCGTGGCGGCGCCCATCATGATCAGGGTGAAGACCAGCATGGCCTTGCGGCCGAGGYGGTCGCCGAGGTGGCCGGCGAYGATCGCGCCGAGCGGGCGGAAGAGGAAGCTGATGCCGATCAGGGCGAAGGACAGGATCTGCGCCAGGCCAGGGTTGGAGGCGTTCAGCGGGGCCAGGAACAGCGGCGACAGCAGCGTTGCTGTCAGCTGGGCAAAAATAAAGAAGTCGTACCACTCGATGGTGGTGCCGACCAGTGTCCCGGCGAGGACCTTGCGTTCCTCGTGTTTGCTGCTGGGACCCGCCTCGGAATCTACGGATGAAGTTACGGTCATTGGAACTCCGTTGCTGGGGGCAGAGGTACTGCCCGGGTGGGTGCGAAGTGGATAACTGATGCCTCATGAATTACTGATCGAACGGTCAGTTAGTATCCTGAATACTACTACGAAAGATGTGATAAGGCACACATGTTCCCGGAAAGTGTCTTCCGCGGGTCAGTCGGTGCGGTTGAGCAGCTCGCGGACCCTGGCCCGGACCGGCTCGCGGTCGTAGGTGTTGACCAGGGCGCCGGCCATGCGGACSGGRTCTCCGAAGAAGAAGTACTCGTAGAGCGACTGGCGCCCGGAGAACCCGGAGATCGAGGCGTCGAAGGCCAGTTTGAACAGCCGGACCCGCTCGGGGCCGGTCAGGGTCTTGCCCTGCAGGTACAGCTCGATATCCTCCCGGGCCTCGCTGTTGACGTCCGCCTYCCCCGGCAGGGCCATGAGGCCCGACGCCGAGAACTTCCGGATGATCTGCGGGAAGCGCTGGGCGATCTTCGGGTACCAGTTGCGGGCGGCGTTCAGGGTGGACCACTTCGGCAGCATGACGCCGGCGTCGTTGAGTCCGGCGTCGGCCTCGGACGCGCGGACCAGGGCCTTGCCGATTTCGACGTCGATAATCAGCTCTGCGATGTCCTCCTGGATGTGCTGGAATCCGTCGATGCCGATCGATTCGGCCAGTTCCGAGGCCAGGCCCAAGTAGAACTCGCTCTTGGCGATCGTGCGGGTGACCACCTGGTGGGTCATGAGCGCGCCGGCCCCGGTCTCGGTGTAGAAACTGTTGCACAGCTGCGGGTGGCCCAGCATGAAGATGCGCTCGTTGGGCACGAAGACGTGGTCAAAAACCGCGACGGCGTCCATTTCCTCATAGCGGGAGGCCAGCGGCTCGTCGTGGGTGCTGCCGCCGTTGTACAGCGAGGTGCGGCAGAGGTAGCGCAGGCCCGGGGCGTCGTTGGGGATGGCGAACGCGTAAGAGTAGGGGGCGTCCTCCGGGGTGCCCCGCAGGACCGTGGACGGAAACACGAGCAGTTCGTCGGCGATCGGGGCGATGGTGGCGAGCATGCGCGCGCCCTGGATGACGATCCCGTCCCCGCGCTCCTCCACGATCCGGGCCGAGAGCTGGCCGCCGAGCTGCTCCGACCCGGAGACGGACCGGTTGACCTGCGGCGGGATGAGGGTGTGGGTGGCGAGCACGTCGTTTTCCCGGGCCCACTCGTAGTAGTTGCGGATGTTCTCGCCAAACTTCGGATCCGCCTGCGCGAACCACTTCCCCGCCGTGCCCAGCGCGGTCAACGCGGAGTTCATATAGTCCCCGGAGCGGCCAAGGAAGCCGTTGGAGGACTCGGCCCAGGTGGAGATGGCGCGGCGCCGCCGCTGGAGGTCCTCGACGGTCTTCGGCACCAGGAAGGAGGCGCTGACCAGGTCCCCGGTGCTGGGCGAGGCGTAAGTGAGTGCCTCCTGGTACTGCGGATCATGCTGCATGTCGAAGAGCCTGGCGTAGGAGCGGGCCACATTGCGGAAGGCSGGGTGCTCGGCGATCTTCTCGCTGACCACCTCGCCGTCGATCACCACATGCGGCGTCATGGCATTGAGCTTTTCCAGGTACTGCCGTCCGGTACGGATACCCATTGGTCTTCCTCCAGTCGTCGTTGCGCTGAATTGCCGGGAAGGAATGTGGCGCTAGAGCAAATCCTCCATACCCAGCTGGCTTTCCGGGATGGTGGTAAAGGTGCTGTTGGCGAAGGCCAAGGCATCGCCGTTGCGGTAGTTGAAGTCCACTACCTCGCCGATATACAGGGTGTGGTCGCCGCCGTCGTACGCCGCCCAGGGCTTGCATTCGAAATAGGCGAGGACATTGGACAGCCGCGGCGCGGTCTTCCCCTCCACCCACAGCGGCTCGGGGCCGGGCCTTCCGGCGAAGCGCATGGCCAGGTACCGCTGCTCGGCGCCAAGGATATTCACGGTGAAGGGCCGGCCGGCGAGCTCGTCGTGGGCCCTGGCCGTGCGGGCGATGCTCACCAGCACCAGCGGAGGGTCCATCGAGACCGAGGTGAAGGAGTTCACGGTGATGCCGTGGCGTTTTTTCGTGGCCCCGTCGAAGGTCACGATCGCGACGCCGGTGGCAAACCTGCCGAGGCTGCCCCGGAAGTGGTTGGCCCGCGGTGCCGACGGGGGGCCCTGGGCGCCCCCGGCGTGGCCGCGCGGCGTGGCAATCATCATTGATCCCTTGCGTTCGTTGCGTTTCCCGACCGTGGTGTGGGTGTGCTTTGGATCAGCCGTGTTCTATAGTCGAGTTCTGTATTGTGTTCTATAATCGAACAAACAGTTCCCATATAGAACGCTAGCTGACCATGAGCCGGAACACAAGGGTAGCCCGGCGAGCCCGGCGTCCAGTAACCCCGCACCTAGGATGGACCCCATGACCCCGAATGCCGGCACCGCCCAGGCTTCCCCGTCCCAGACGCTGTCCCGTGGTATCAGGGCGCTGGAGATCCTCGCCGAGGCCCAGCAGCCGCTGACCATTGCCGAACTCGCCGACGCCATGGGCGTCCACCGCTCCGTGGCCTACCGGATCCTGCGCACGCTCGAGGACCACTCGCTGCTGGTTCGTGACGATGGCGGCCGCGTCCAGCCCGGCCCGGGCCTCGCGGTCCTGGCCCGCGGGGTCTCCCGGAACCTGCAGTCGGCGGCGTTGCCGGAACTGACCCAGCTGGCCAACACCCTGACCATGAGCGCCTTCGTGGCGGTCTGGGACCGGGAGGAGTGCGTGACGCTGGTGACCGTGGATCCGCGGCACAGCGGCGCCGCGGTGGTGCAGCACCCGGGGTCGCGGCACCCCATCAGCGCAGGGGCGCCGGGCATTGCGATCCAGTCAGCCTTCCCGGAGCAGGAGTGGCGGGCCCTGGTCCCGGGCATCCCGTACCGGTCCGAGGCGGCCGAGGCCCGGCGCCGCGGCTATGCCGCCAGCCATGACGAGGTGATCCCCGGGGTGTCCTCGATTGCGGTGCCGCTGCGTGTGCCTGGCGGGCGTCCGGCCGCCCTCGCCGTCGTCTATATCCGCGCCGCGCAGGATCCGGACGAGGTCGCAGCGGCCCTGACCGAGGCGGCGCGTCGCATCGAGGCGCAGCTGGGCTAAGCCCGCGCCCCGTCCCGCAGCAGCTCTGTCCCGTCGGGGTCTATGCGGCCGCGGCCGTCTTCTTCCCGCGTTGCCGGAGTACGACGGCGGCTGCCGTTCCGAGCAGGAACAGCGCCGTGGCGGCGCACACCGGAACCAGGAAGGCCGTCGAATACCCGAAGTTCTGCGCCAGCTGTCCGGCGATGGAGGATCCGAGCGCGGTGCCGGCCACAATGCCGCTGGCCAGGGCTGTCATGACCGTGCCGAGCTTTCCGGCCGGGGCCACGAGGCCGCCGATCGCGAAGACAGTGACCATGAGCGGACCAACGGGCAGGCCCAGGACCAGCAGTACAAGGACCATGGGCAGCGCCGTCGAGGGCAGCAACAGCAGCGATGCGAAGCCGGCCATCAGGGCCGCGCAGGCAATCCAGCGGGCGTTCACCGTGAAGCGCCGGGGCCAGTACGCGACCGAGAGGGCGGCCGCGGCAGAGCTCAGTCCCATGACTGCGTAGAGCAGGCCCGCGAGTTCGGAGGTGGCGAAGCTGGCGGAGAAAGAGCTCAGGGCTGTCTGGGTGGAGCCGAAGAACGTGCCCATGCACACCATCGCCAGCACGGGGAGGGCGACGGCGGCGAAGGTTTTGACCCGCCGGGCTGCCGTGCGGGTTTCCCCGTGGTTGTCCCCCGCCGTCGTGGGCGCCGGGCCGGCCGCGTGGCCTGCGGCCGGACCGGCGGGCCGGCGTTTCGTTGTGCGGACCACCGCAAGGTGCGTGGGGTGGACGGCGAAGGCGGGTACGAGGACCACGGTCAGTGCCGCGGCGAGGGCCAGCGGCAGCCACGGCGCGAGCAGGCTCGCGAGGATTCCGACGAGTGCGGGGCCGAGCACGAAGGTGAGCTCGTCCGCGGTGCTCTCATAGGAAAGGGCGGTGTCCAGGTCCGCGGAGTTCCCGGCCGCACGGGTTCCGGAGCCGGACGTCCGGGAGGTCAGCGCCATCCAGCGGACGCGGGCCAGCGGACCGACCTGCGGGCAGCTCACCCCGGCCACGAAGGCCGCGGCCAGCACGGGCACCGCGGCGGCAAGGTCGTGGACCCCGGGGATGAGGTAGGCCGTGAGGATCAGGGCAACGATGGCCACGGTGTTGGCGATGGCGGATACGAGCAGGACACCGCGCTGGCCGAGCCGGTCTGCGAGGACGCCGAGGACGGGGGCACCGAGTGCGGAACCGATGCCGACGGCGCCAGCCGCGGCGCCGCCCACGGCGTACGAGCCCGTGACGGCGGTGACGAGTGTCAGTGCGCCGACCGTCAGCATGGCAAGCGGCAGGCGGGCGAAGAGCCCGAGGGGGATGAAGCTGCGGCCGGCGAGCAACGGCAGCTGCGCRTAGCGGCCGCCCTTTGCGGGCGACGGGGCAGGCAGAGCGTCGGTCGAAATTGAAGCGGCCGGCAGCGCGTAGGTCGGCGGCAGTGGGGCGTCAAGAGTAGACACCAAAGAAGACGGTGAAGGGTTCATGGTTTCCGGGTTCGCTAAATACTGCGCATCGTCCCTCCTCCCGATGCGCGCGACCCGGTAACAGACCAATGATACCCGATCCCGGGACGCCGGCCCTGGGACCAGACCCCGGGACGGGTCCCAGAGTGGGCCCCGGGACCGGTCCCAGGGCCCACTCTGGGTCCGGCTCAGGCCCGGGTGTCGTCGCTGATGTGCAGGGTGGAGCCRCTGCGGCCCTTGACCACCTGGAGCTGGGTGCCGATGCGCTGCTTCATTTCGGCGACGTGGCTCACGAGCCCCACCACCCGGCCGCCGTCGCGGAGGCTTTCCAGGGCGTCCATGACTTGTTCCAGCGCCTGTTCGTCGAGGCTGCCGAAGCCCTCGTCCACGAAGAGGGTCTCGATGTCCACGCCACCGGACTCCTGCTGCACGACGTCCGCCAGCCCAAGGGCCAGCGCCAGTGAGGCCATAAAGGACTCGCCGCCGGAGAGGGTGGCGGTGTCCCGGCGTTGGCCGGTCCACTCGTCCACGACCTCCAGGCCAAGGCCGGACTTCGCGCCGCGTGCTGCCTTGGCGTCGGTGTGCTGCAAGGTGTAGCGGCCATCGCTCATACCGATCAGGCGTTCGGAGGCAGCGACGGCCACCTGCTCGAGCCGGGCGGCGAGGACATAGCTGTTCAGGCTCATGCGATAGGTGTTGTCTCCGCCGCCCTTGGCCGCGTCGGCGACGGCGGTGAGCATCGCGGCCCGGTCCCGCGGTTCCCTGCCGGCGGCAGCGAGGTCCGCGTAGTCACCGGCGATGCGCCCGAGTATCCGGAGCGAGTTTTCCGCCAGCCCGGCCGCAAGCACGGCTTCCCGGGCTTTGCGTTCAGCCGCCGCCGATTCCGTCCTGAGCTCCTCGAGGGCGGCGTCGCTGACGATGTCCCCGGCGGCCCGCTCGGCTGCCGCCAGGGCCAGGTCCTCTCCGGCGAACAGTTCCTGGATCCTGGCGGCCTCGTCCTGTCCGGCCCGGATGGCCGTTTCAAGGCTTGTGGCCACCGGCGTTGGCAGCAGCGCTTCCCGCGCCGCGGTTTCGGTGCTGAAACCGGCTCCGGGAAGGGCCACTTCAAGGTGCCGGCGTGCCTCCGCGGTGCGGGCGGCGGCCTGTTCGTGGGCCGAGTGTGCGGCGTCGGCGTGCTCCAGGACCGCCGTGGTTGCCGTCAGGGCGGCGATCCGCTGTTCGAGGGTCGCGTGGCCGGCGCGCAGCTTGTCCAGGGTGGCTTCGAGGGCCTGTGCCTGTTCGTCGATTTCGGCGATCGTCGATTGCGTCTGCACGATGCCGGAGGCGGCGTCGGCCTGCGCCCGCTCTGCGTCGGCGATCACCGCTTCGAGTTCTGCCATCCGGGCCCGGCTCGCAGCAAGGTCCGTGGCAGCGCGGACGGCGTCATCAGCCCGTTCCCGGGCCAAGGCTGCCTCCTCACGGGCTTCCCCGGCAGGTSTGTTGCCGCCCTGGGCGGCCAGGACGGCGACGTTCTGTTGGGCCTCGGCGAGCTCACGACCTAGGGCGGCGACGGCTTCTTCTGCCGTGTCGCTGGCCAGTTGCGCGGTTTTCTCGGCCTCGGCGACGGCCAAGGCGGAGGCTGCCGCTGGGGCAGGTGCCGGGTGCTCAGGGCTGCCGCAGACAGGACATGGGACCCCGGCCAGGAGCTGGGTGGCGAGCTCGGCGGCGGCGTTGGTGAGCCGTTGCTCACGGAGGTCCAGCCAGTGCTGCCTCCGGTCCTGGTGCGTGCTGAGGGCCGCGGCGTGCTGTCCGGAGATTGCCGCGCACTCGGCCTCGGCGGCGAGGAAGCGGCCAACGATGGTCACGAGTTCGTCCGCTGCCGTCGCCTCCTTGGTGCGCAACTGGACTTCCGCGGCCAGCTCCTCGAGGGGGCGGATGCCGGCGGACAGGGCCGCCGACTCAGTGCGCAGGGTGTCCAGTGCGGCGGCACCGGCCAGCCGTCCTTTTTCCAGCTCCTGCCGTTGCAGGCGCAGCCGGCTGCCGCGCTGGGTCAGCCCGAGGAACCGGGCTTCGTCGGGCAGGCGTTCGGTGAGCACGGCGTGCAGGGACCGCAGCCGGGCGAGGGTTCCGCGGACGGCCGCGCTGTCCAACATGACGGATTTACCCGCCCGGACGAGGTCGGCATCGTCGTCGTCGGCGGTGGGGGCGCCGGCGTCGAGGACGTCCTGCCCGGCGAGCTCCGGGTCTGTGGCGGCCGCGGACCGCAGCTGCCGCGCGGCCTCCAGCAGGGCCGTTCCTGCCAGGTCCTCGGCTGCCGCGGCGCTTTCGACCGCCTGCAACTGGCCGCCGAGCATTTCGGCCTGGCGGTGCAGGCCCAGTGTGACGGCCTTGCCCGCCAGGACGGGGGCGGCGGCGTCGGCGTCGATCCGCCGCTGTTCCCCGGCGGCGAGTTTGGCGTGGCGGTTGGCCCGCGCGTTCGCCGCCTCCAACAGGGACGCCTGATCGGCGGCCTGTTTCTCGGCTCCCGCGGCAGCGCTGCGCCGGCCCTCCGCGGCGGCTGCCGCGGCGGCGTCGAGCCAGGCCAACAGGGCATCGGGCTCGTCCCGGCCGGGGGCGCCGTCGGGGTCGAGTTCGAGCGCCGCTGTTTCGGCCTCCGCCTGGGCCACGAGCAGTTCCAGCTTCGCGTTGAGGTTGGCGAYCTCGGCCTTGGCGGTCTGCGCCTGCCGGGACAGTTCCTGTTCCACGGCTTCAAAGCGCTGGGTGCCGAACAGGCTCTGCAGCAGCTCCAGACGGTCGGACGCCTTGGAGCGCAGGAACGCCGCGAAGTCCCCCTGCGGCAACATGACCACGCGCGTGAACTGGTCCCGGTTCATGCCCAGGACGTCGGTGATCTCGGCGCCGGCCTCATCATTCCGGCCCGATTTCTCCACCCACGCGCCGTCGATGCGTTCGCGCAGCAGCGTGTTGGCCTGCTGGACCGTGAAGCCGTTCCGGCCCCGGGCACTCGGCTTGTCCCACGCGGGCGAGCGGGAGACTTCGAAGTGCCGGCCCTTGGCCGAGAATTCGCAGGTGACGCGCGGTTCGGCGGCGGCCTCCGCGTGGTCGCTGCGCAGCCGCTTTCCGTCCTGGCGGGCCCCGGGAACCGATCCGTAGAGGGCGAAACAGATGGCGTCCAGGACGCTGGTCTTGCCCGCGCCGGTGGCGCCGTTCAGCAGGAAGAGCCCGTGTGCGCTCAGGCGGTCGAAGTCGATCCGCTCCGTGCCGGCAAACGGGCCGAACGCGGAAATCTCCAGGCGGTGGATCCTCACAGGGACACTCCTTCCAGGCGTACGGCGTCGAGCGCCTCGGCGAGGACTGCGGCTTCGGCGTCGGAAGCCGGCCTGCCCCGGACGTGCTCGAGGAATCCGCAGCAGACGGAGAGGTCGTCCCCGGCTTCGGCCAGCCGGCTGCTGTAGCTGGCTTTGGGCGCCGCGCCGGGACCATCGGGATCGAAGCCGAGCACCAGGGCGTCGGGGAACCGTGCCCGCAGGCGGTCCATCGCCTGGGCCGGGCGGGCCTCGTCCGTCAGCGTGATCTGGCAGTAGGCGGTCTCGGCCCACGCGAAGTCCTCCGACTCCAGGAGCTCATCGAGCTTCCCGCGGAGCACGGCGAGGGTCCGGGGCGCGTCCCAGAGCACTTCGCGGACGCCGCCGATCCCCTCGGCGTCGACCTCCACGAGCCAGCTGCCCTTCCTGTGCTTCGCCTCCGAGAACGAATACGCGAGCGGCGAGCCGGAGTAGCGCACTGCCGGCGAGAGCTCCTGTCTGCCGTGCAGGTGGCCCAGTGCGGTGTAGCYRAAGCCGTCGAASAGRTCCAGCGGGACYGCKCCSACSCCGCCGATGCTSAGWTCMCGTTCRCTGTCSGAGCTGATGCCGCCGCTGGCGAAGGTGTGSGCCAGGACCACYGAATGGACGGTCCGGGTCTGACTCCGCTGCCGCACGTCGGCACGGATCCGTTCGGTGGCGGCGCGGGTGACCTCGAAGTGGCTCGCGGTCTCGACGCCCAGCTGCTCGGCGACCAGCCGGGGCTCCAGCCAGGGGATCCCGTAGATGGCGAGCACCGGCGCTGCCTCATTCCCGGCATCGTCTCCGAGCGGAAAGAGCACGGGAACGTCCAGTTCATTCAGCCGTGTGCGCAAATGCACTCCCCCGCGCTCGAGCAGCCGCGACGCGAACCCCAGCCTGATGGCGGAGTCGTGGTTGCCGCTGGTCAACACAACTTCGGCGCCGGCCCCGGTGAGGCGCACCAGGGCGTCATCCAGCAGGCCGACGACGTCGACGCCCGGCAGTGCGCGGTCATAGACGTCCCCGGCGATGAGGACGACGTCGACGCTCTCTTCCCGGACAAACGCCACGAGCTGGTCGATGAAGGCGCGCTGGGCATCCAGCATGCCGATGCCGTGGAAGGACCGGCCCAAGTGCCAGTCGGAGGTGTGCAATAACCGCATATTCCTACGGTATCGGCTGCCACCGACACTCTTGCGCCACCACCCCGGCGGTGTGACGGAGGTTAAAAGTGGTCAGCAGTGGCTACTTCCCGCCCTTGCGGTCGAAGAAGCTGCGGGCCTCGTCGTTGCCGGCGGGGACGGCCGAAGCAGAAGCGGTGGTGGCCGTGACGTCGGCCAGCCCAGCCTCATCGAAGCCGGCGCCATCCACATCGGCTTCCGTGAGCTTTCCGTCGGTCTGGGCGGTGGGCTGGGCGGTGGGCTGGTCGGCGGGCTGGGCGGTGGGCTGGTCGGCGGGCTGGGCGGCGGGCTGGGCGGTGACCGCGGCAGTGGCAGCGTCACTGGCCTGTCCACTGGTCCCGGCCGACTGCACGAAGCCGCGGAAAACCAGCCCGGCGATGGCCGCACCGACCACCGGTGCCACCCAGAAGAGCCACAGCTGCCCGAGCGCGTCCGGGCCGCTGAAGATGGCCGCCGCCGTTGCCCGGGCCGGGTTGAACGGCACATTGCCGAGGGCCTGGCCCAACTGCAGGAGCATCGCCGTCGTCAGGCCGACCGCGAAGGGCGCAGCCGCCCTGGCCGGATTCCGGCGGGCGGTCGTGGCAAGGAAGATGGCCACGAGCAGTGCCGTGCCGAGGACCTCCACGAGCAGGACGCCTGCCATGGGCACCTGGATGATCGAGTGCTCGCCGAATCCGGCGGCCACGGTGGCGAATGCGCCCTGGGAGTCGTTGATGGTCGGCACGGTGCGCAGGACGCCGTACAGGGCGACGGCCCCGAGCACGGCGCCCACCAGCTGCGCGCCGATGTAGGCGGCGGCGTTGGCAAGCCGGATCCGGCCGGCGATGGCGTTGCCCACGGTGACGGCGGGGTTGAAGTGGCCGCCGGAGACGTAACCGACGGCGAGCATCGCCGCCGTCAGGGTCAGGCCGGCGGCCAGGGCGGCGGGCAGCGGGCTCGACTGCGGAATGGTGAAGAGCGGCACGCCCAGGCCCGCAACCACGACGATCAGGGTCCCCAGGGCCTCGGCGGACAGCCGGGCCACGAGCCCGGGCCGGGGCGGGACGTCGCTGGCGGCCGGTGGCTGGACGTCAACGGAGTCTGGGGCTGGCACAAGCAGGGTCATGGTCAGGATTCCTTTGCTGGCGGCGCGCCCAGGGGCTGCAGTTGCGGCGTCGCTGGACCGCCGCCGGGTTCGTGGTCCGGGGCGGCCTCGGCCRCCTGGGAGAATGGGTCCGCCAGCAGTCTGCCAGCGCAATCTGGATGTTGGCTGGATTCCGGCTGGGTGCCCGTTCCGGGCCGCGGCTCAGTGCCTCAGTTCAGTGCCCCAGGGCCACCGCGGCTACGGCGCTGGCGGCCAGGACCACGACGGCGGCGGCGGCCCAGCGCAGCAACGGCGCCGGCGGCGCAGCGTTGGACCGCCGGAGCTCGCGCCCGCGGACCAGCACGCACACACCCAGGACCAGCGTCGCGGCCATGGCGGCCAGCGCGCAGATGCCAAGGAAATCAACGGGACCTACAACGCCGCCCCGGGATCCTGCGAGCGCCCAGCTGCGCCAGACCAACAGGTCCGCCACGATGAGGGCCAGCAACGTCCGGCGCCAGGCCAGGGAGGTCCGCTCGGGCTGCAGCCCGGGGTCCCTGGCCGCAACTGGCCTCACCGCGCCACCAGGATCAGGACCGCGAACACCAGGGCCGCAGCCGCGACGCCGATGGTCATCACCAGCATCACTCCGGAGAACGGCAGCTCCCTGTTGTTCCGCATGGCAGCCTCCATGAGCCCCCACCGGTGGTAGGACAGGGCGGCCAGGCCCGCGCCCAGGAACGCGAGGATGACGCACAACACGATCCGCACGGGTCCGGGCGCGATCTCCGGGGCCAGCTGGTCGATCGCAAGGGCTCCGGCAATCAGGGCCAGGGACGTGCGGATCCAGGCCAGGAAGGTCCGCTCGTTGGCCAGGGAGAACCTGTAGTCGGGGGTGGTCCCGGTCTTCCGCCACGCTGGTTCGCGCATTCGTTTCCTCCGCTGCCCGGCGGTACGGCGCCGGCGGTTGCCTCGTCTGACCGCTGGACGGGTCCTACCAGCACCCTACCGGCCTTCCGCATCCGCCGCCGCCCGGCCCCCAGGCGGCGGCGCTAAGTCCCCGGCGGGCGCCGGCATTGCGGGGTGCGGTGCAGCGCCGGGTAAATTTGAGGGCATGAGCACCGAGCCCGGGACCAGCCCCGCACCCGCCCCAACACCCGGCCAGCCGCACTCCCCTGCCCACGGCTCGCGCATCCACGGCTGCCTGCTGGGCGGCGCGCTCGGAGATTCGCTGGGCTACGCCGTCGAGTTCGACAGCATTTCCGCCATCCGGGCCCGGTTCGGCCCCGCGGGCCTGCAGGATTTTTCCGCGCTCGACGCCGGCAGCCCGTTTTCGGACGACACGCAAATGACGCTGTACACCGCCGACGGCCTCCTCGAGGCGCTGGAATGGGCCAACGACGGCGTGGCGGCGGACATCAACGCGTGCCTGTGGCTCGCGTACCTGCGCTGGCTGGGCACCCAGGGCGTCGCCGTGCCGGCGTCGGCCCCTTTCCAGCCGCCGCGCTGGATCGATGCCCAGGATGTCCTGAAGAGCCGGCGCTCACCCGGCGACGCGTGCCTGAGCGGACTCGCCACGGGCGAGATGGGTACCGTGAAGCGGCCCGTCAATCCGGATTCGAAGGGCTGCGGCACCGTGATGCGGTCGGCACCCTTCGGCCTGATCCCCCACCTCGGAGCGGAAACGGTCTATAAGCTCAGCGCCGATGCCGCGTCCCTGACGCACGGCCACCCCGCGGCACGGCAGAGCGCCGGAGTTTTCAGCCTTCTCATCCATGCCCTGTCCTCCGGCCACGGGCTGCGCGAAGCGGCGGAATCGGCCCTCGGGCAGCTGCTCGGCGGCATCCTGCGCAAGGGAGAAAATCCGGATCCGGAGGTGGTGGCACGGCTGGAGGCGGCCCTGCGGTTGGCCGGAGACCTGCCCGGCGGAGACGTGCTCAGCCCCGAGGGCCTGGTCGGCGAACTCGGCGAGGGGTGGGTGGCCGAGGAAGCCCTTGCCGTCGCGCTGTACGCCGTGCTGGCCACAGCCCCGGGAACCGGGACAGGAACGGGGACGGCGAACGCCGGCGCTGCCGAGGCCGATCCCGCCCAGGCCGCTGCCCAGGCCCACTTCCGTGCCGCGATCGCGGTGGCGGTGAACCACAGCGGGGACAGCGATTCGACGGCGTCGATCGCCGGGAACATCCTGGGCGCGTTCTACGGCGAGCGGTGCCTGCCGGCAGACTGGCTGGCGGCCCTTCAGGCGCCGGAGGTCATCCGGGGCATGGCCTCGAAGCTGGCCGCCGTCACTGGCTCATAGCTTCGGCGGGCAACTGTCAGCCGGGCCCCTGCACGCCAGGCGTCGAGTCTCCGGCATTTGCGCAGTGCAGCCGGCTCCGCTTGGAAGCAGCGGCCCGGCCTGTCCGCGGGACATGCCCCGTACCTCCCCGCTGCGAAGGACATGTCCATCCCCGGCCGCTGCATCCTCAGGACATGCCCATCTCCGGCGGCGGGGACTGGGCATATTCCCACTTTGTCCACCCGTCAGAGCCTCCGGAGGCCATGTCCGGTCGCCCCCGCTGCGAAGGACATGTCCATCCCCGGCCGCGGCATCCTCAGGACATGCCCATCTCCGGCGGCTAGGACTGGACATATTGCCACTATGTCCACCCGTCCGAGCCTCCCGAGGACATGTCCATCCCTGGCGGCCGCTTCGGCGGAGCCCCGGCGCTCCGGACCTAAGCGCCCCGAATCCTAGGCGCCGCGGAGCGAGATGTTGTTGCAGGCTTCGCAGACGTCCTCGGGGATGAGCCCGCGGCGCTGCAGGAAGCCGAAAATGGTGCAGCCGAGGCAGAACCCGGCGAAGGCCTCAAGGGACGCGGCGGCGATCAGCACGGCGAGCAGCACCCACGCCGCCGGCGCGAGGCCGGCGGCCAGCAGCACCGCCGACGCCGTCGACACGGCAGCGCCGATGCCCTGGGCGAACCGCTTGGGCGGTCCGGGAACGAGACGGGTCCGCCCAAGCCAGGGCGTCAGGACCTTGACCGAGAGCTGGGCCAGGGGCGAGATCCGGGGACCGAACAGCACGCGCAGCCAGAACCCGGCGGCGATGACGGCGAGCCCCCAGCCGAAACCGGTCAGCAGGGTCACGGCGGACAGCGCCACCACCAGGGCTGCGGTGATGCGGGCGGCGTACTCATTCACCGGGTTCGGAAACGCGAACACCCGATGCCAATCAATTCCGCGCGTCGCCGGTGCTGACTTCGCGGGCGCCGACGACGCCGAGTCCGCCGGCATTGACGCCGGCGGCGCTGACTTGGCCGGCGCTGTGGGGGCCTGTGCATCCGTGGGTTTGCTCATCCGCCAAGGCTACGAGCGGGCGCGCAGTGGGAGGAATGATTGTTGCGCCGTGTGACTGCCGGGTCAGGCAGGACCCGGGCAGAAAGGACCCGTCAGCCAGGACCGGATCAGGCAGGACCCGTCAGCCAGGACCGGGTCAGGCAGGTGCGGCAGCCAGATGTCCGCCGACCATCTGGAGGAATTCGCCCTCGGACAGGACCTCGATCCGTTGCCCGCGTTCGTGCAGTTCCAGGACGCGGCGCGCCTTGCCGGTCAACCGGCCGGAGCGCAGGTCCGCGGCCACAAACCCGTCGCCCACCACCAGAACGGTGGTACGGGCCGTCACCCGGCTTTCAGGCCTGGCGCCAAGCTCCGCGGAACGGACCTTTGCTTCGGGGCGGGGAATTGCCAGTTCGCCGGTGAACACCACGGTCTGGCCGAACAGCGGGTGGTCGGGGCTGGCGGCGGCGTTGGGGGCCGGGTTGGGGCCTTCCTCCGGCCAGCCGGCCACGAAGCGCCGGCCCGGGGGCGAGCCGGCGGTTCCCCCCGCGAGCGCCTCCATGGCGGCCACGGTGGCCTTGGACAGCGGGTCGCGCCGGGGGTCGAACGCCGGCTGGTGGGACACCGTCAGGCCGAGGGACAGGTACAGTTCCGCGATGCTTGCTGCCCCGTTGCGGGCCGCGATGTCGATCAGGATGCCGGCACAGGCGCGGGCGTCCTCGGCGGCATCGTGGTGGTTGAGCAGCGGGACCCCGGCCTCCTCGGCGGCGTAGGGCAGGGAATTCGACACCAGGGAGTAGCAGCGCCGGGACAATATCACTGTGCAGACGTAGTCGTAGGCGGGTCCGGACAGCCCGGACACCTCCAGGCCGGAGCGGATCACACCGAGATCGAACCCTGCATTGTGGGCCGCGAGCACGTCGCCGCCGATGAACGCGCCGATCTCCGGGAACAACTCCCCGAACCGCGGCAGTCCAGCCACCTGGTCCGGCCGGATGCCGTGGATCCGGACGTTGTGGGGATCAAATGTGTCATGGTTTTCCGGTGGCCGCATGAGCCAGGAGGCTTCCTCTACGACGACGCCGCCACGGACCTTGCTCAGGCCAACAGCGCACGGTGAACCGCGGAAGCCGTTCGCGGTCTCAAAGTCGATCGCCGTAAAGTCCAAAGTCACGGCCCAACTTTACCGCCCGCGGACGGACCCTCCCGCACCGGACCGGCCCGCGGGGCTCGGCCCCCGGGCCTGCAGCCTGCCGTCAAGTACCCTTAACAGGTGAACGTACTAGCAATGAGCGACCTCGCCGTGTCCGCCCTTGGCGGCGCCGGCCCCGTCCAGCCGCACCTGGCCTCCTTCCTGCCGGACTGGCTCAACCCCCAGGTTTTCCTGGCGAATCCGGCCTTCGCGCCGTGGGTGGTCCTGCTGGTCTGCGGCATCATCTTTGCCGAAACCGGGCTGCTGATCGGATTCTTCCTGCCTGGGGACTCCATGCTGTTCACGGCCGGGCTGCTCGTGGCCACCGGCACCATCCAGGTCAACATCTGGGTCCTGACCGCGCTGATCATCGTCGCCGCGATCATCGGCAACCAGGTGGGCTACCTGATTGGGTCCAAGGCGGGACCTGCCCTGTTCAACAGGCCCAACTCCAAGCTGTTCAAGCGTGAAAACGTGGATAGTGCGCATGCGTTCTTCGAAAAGCACGGCGGCAAGGCCCTGATCCTGGCCCGGTTCGTTCCGATCATCCGCACCTTCGTCCCGGTGATCGTGGGCGTCGCGCAGATGAGCAAACGCAAATTCTTCACCTACAACGTGATCGGCGCGGTGCTGTGGGGCGGCGGCGTCACCCTCCTCGGTTACCTGCTCGGGGACAAGGTCCCGTGGGTCAAGGACAACCTGGACATCATCTTCATCGCCATCGTGCTGGTCTCCGTGATCCCGATCGCCATCGAGGTTGTCCGCGGCACGATCGCCAAGCGCCAGGCCGAGAAGTACGGCACCGACGTCGTGGACGAATTCATCGAAGAGCACGAGCCGGAAGAAGAACGCCGGACCCCGTAGCGCAGCGCCGCAGTAAATGTAGCGCAGCGCCGCAGTAAATGCAGTGCCGCAGTGAACGCAGCAGTTAACAAGGAAGGCGCCCCACCGAGTGGGGCGCCTTCCTTCGTCCTGAGCCTGGCCGGGCCGGCTACTTCCCGGCCAGGGCCTCGACGATGGCCGGCAGGAGCGCCCGGAACGCATGGCCCCGGTGGCTGATGGCGTTCTTCTCCTCGGAACTGAGCTCGGCGCAGCTGCGGTCCAGCCCGTTCGGCTGCAGGACGGGGTCATAGCCGAAGCCACCCTCCCCGCGCGGCTCCCGCAGGAGTGTCCCTTCCAGCTGCCCGTATTCCACGACTTCCCGGCCGCCGTCGGGCGAGGACCCGGGGACCGCCAGCGCTGCCGCGCAGACGAACGCGGCCCCGCGGTACTTGTCCGGCACGTCGGCCAGCTGGGCGAGCAGCAACTGCAGGTTCGCGGCGTCGTCGCCGTGCCGGCCGGACCAGCGGGCCGAGAAAATCCCGGGCGCGCCGCCGAGGACGTCCACAGAAAGCCCGGAGTCGTCGGCGATCGCCACGAGCCCCGTGGCCTCTGCCACCGCCCGGGCCTTGAGCAGCGAGTTTTCGGCGAAGGTTACGCCGGTTTCGGCGACGTCGGGGGCACCGACGGCGCCGGCGTCCACCACCTGCGTGTCGACGTCGAGCCCGGGAACCTGGCCGCGGAGCAGCTCACGGAGTTCCCGGAGCTTGCCTTTGTTGTGGGTGGCGAGGACGAGCCGCGGGCCCGGGCCGTCGGCTTCCGGCCGGTCCGCGACGGGCGTCTCCGTCACGGGGCCTCCGCCAGGGTGTCGCGCTGGATCGCGGCGAGCTGCTCCGTGCCCAGCAGCGCCAGGTCCAGCAGCTTGTTCAGCTCGTCGCGGTCGAACGGTGCGCCCTCGGCGGTGCCCTGGACTTCGACGAACTTGCCGGAGCCTGTCACCACGACGTTCATGTCGGTCTCGGCGCGCACGTCTTCGACGTAGGGCAGGTCGAGCATCGGGACGCCRTCGATGATGCCGACGGACACCGCGGCGATCGTGTCGATCAGGGGCTGGGCGTTGCGGGCGATCATCTTCTTCTCGCGGGCGAACCGGATGGCGTCGGCCAGTGCCACGTAGGCGCCGGTGATCGCCGCGGTGCGGGTGCCGCCGTCGGCCTGCAGGACATCGCAGTCCAGCACGATCGTGATCTCGCCGAGGGCCTTGGTGTCGATGATGGAGCGCAGCGAGCGGCCGATCAGCCGGGAGATCTCGTGGGTGCGGCCGCCGATTTTGCCTTTGACGGACTCACGGTCGGACCGGGTGTTCGTGGCCCGSGGCAGCATSGCGTACTCGGCCGTGACCCAGCCGCGGCCCTCGCCCTTGAGCCAGCGCGGCACGCCTTCGGTCAGCGAAGCCGTGCACAGGACCCGGGTGTTGCCGAACTCGATCAGGGCCGAACCCTCGGCCTGCTTGGACCAGCCGCGCGTGATGCTGATCGGGCGCAGCTGGTCGGGGGTACGGCCGTCGGCGCGGATGACGGGGACACTGGGAGCTTGGGAAGTCATGCCTTTAGCTTATCGACTCACCCGCCCCGGCCCGCACGGGCGGCCAGCGCGCGCTAGACGGTGTAGTGCACACCCGCGACGGCGACGGCCACGTCCTTGCCGAAGATCTCTTTGGCCTCGGCCATGACGGTGGTCGGCGACGTCCAGACGGGAATGTGCGTCAGCAGCAGCCGGCGCGCGCCGGCGGCGACGGCGGCCTCCCCCGCCCGCTTGCCCGTCAGGTGCACGTCCTTGATCCCGTCGTCGCGGCCTTCCTCGAACGCCGCCTCGCACAGGAAAAGGTCGGCGTCGCGAGCGGCGTCCTCCAGGCCCGCGCAGGAATCCGTGTCCCCGGAGTAGCTCAGGACGCGGGTCACGGGCGTGCCGTCCTTGGCGGGCTCGGTGACCTCCACGCGGAGGGCGTAGGCCTCCTCAACGGGGTGGTTCACCGCGTAGGGCGTCACCGTGAACGGGCCGACGCTGACCGGCTTGCGCTCGGACCAGTTGCTGAAATCGAATTCCTCGTGCATGCCCGGATCCAGGTCCAGCCCGTAGGCCGTGGCCATCCGGTCGGCCGTCGCGGCAGGCCCCCACACCGGAATCCTGCCCCGTCCCCAGCCGCCCGGCTTCCAGCGCACGGCAACATGGAGCCCGCACAGGTCCATGCAGTGGTCCGGGTGCAGGTGGGTGAGGAAGATCGCGTCAATGTCCTCCAGGTCCGTGTAGCGCTGGATGGCGCCGAGCGCCCCGCTGCCGAGGTCCAGGACGATCTTCCAGTTCCGCTCGCCGTCGTTGGCGGTCAGCAGATAGCACGACGCCGGCGAGCCCGGCCCCGGGAAGGAGCCGGTACAGCCCACGATGGTCAGCTTCACAGCCGTGGTCCCCCGCCCGCGGATCCGCCGACAAAGTTGGAGATCCGCGGCCGGCCCGCGCCGGCCCGGGCGGCGGCGATCATTTCCGGGGTGATCCGGGCGAGGCTGCCGGTGGGGTACTGCGCCGCGACGTGGTCCACGTGGCGGAMACTGAGGACCTCGGGGCCCAGGAAGCGCCGGGCGAGGTGCTCAAACTGGGCGGCGTCGCCGGTGGCGATGAAATTGTGCTCCGGCGCCGCGGTGTCCGTGCGCTCCAGACCCCGGGAGGCCAAAGCCCGGTAGACGTCCTTGGCCGTCTCCTCGGCGCTGGAAACCAGCGTGACGTCCTCGCCCATAACGAAGGAGATCACGCCGGTGAGCAGCGGGTAGTGGGTGCAGCCGAGCACCACGGTGTCCACCCCGGCGGCAATGAGCGGTGCCAGGTAGTCGCGGGCGACGGGGAGCAGTTCCGGTCCGGTGGTAATCCCGGCCTCCACGTACGGCACGAACGCCGGGCAGGCCACGGACGTGATCTCCAGGTCCGGGGCCGCGGCGAAGGTGTCCTCGTAGGCGCGCGAGCCCACCGTGGCCGAGGTCCCGATCACGCCCACCCGGCCCGTCCGGGTCRCCGCGACGGCACGCCGCACGGCCGGCTGGATCACTTCGATCACGGGGATCCCGTACCGGGCCGTGTACCGTTCGCGGGCGTCACGCAGCACGGCGGCGGACGCGGAGTTGCAGGCGATGGTCAGCAGTTTCACGCCGGAATCCACGAGCTCGTCCATGACGCCGAGGGCGTTGGCCCGGACTTCGGCGATGGGAAGGGGGCCGTAGGGGCCATTCGCAGTGTCACCGACATACAGGATGGATTCGTTGGGCAGCTGGTCGATGATCGAGCGGGCCACCGTGAGGCCGCCGACGCCGGAGTCGAAGACGCCGATGGGGCGCGATGCCAGCCCGGCATTTCCGGCGCTGCCCGCTGCGGTCTCCGCCGCAGCTGGCGCTGCCGGATCCGTATTTGATGCTGAAGTCATGATTATTCGAGGATAGGGCTTCACTACAGGCGCGGCCATCACATTGTGTCCTGCAACTCGTGTCTGATGGGTCACACGGGTTTCCGGCGGATGGGCAACGCGGGGAAGACCCCTGCTCATCGGTGGCAGCCTGCCGCTGTCCCCGCCCTGTATGCTATGGGCGCCGTCGAGATATCGGGGGCGACCGTCGTGCCCCCACGATGGACGAAACAGCGAAAGGACCGCATATGACATGCGACGGCTGCACGACGTCGTCACAGCTCGACTTCGATTTCAGCATGGCCTTCCAACCGATCTATGACGCCGTTGCTGCTCGCGTATGGGGCTACGAGGCACTGGTCAGAGGCTTGTCGGGCGAGGGGGCTTTTCACGTCCTGTCCAGAGTCGCACCTGAGCAAAAGTACCGTTTCGACCAGGACTGCCGCGTCAAGGCAATCGAGCTGGCATCGCGGCTGTTTCCTGCCGGTGAGGGCTTGATTCTCTCCATCAACTTCATGCCGAACGCGGTCTACGAACCGGCTGCGTGCCTTCGTGCGACGCTGCTTGCAGCCAGGCGTTGCAGCTTTCCGACGTCGTCGATCATGTTCGAGTTCACGGAGAATGAGGAGGTTTCCGACACTGCCCACCTCACGAACATCATCACCGAATACCGCAAGCATGGTTTCACCACCGCCATCGACGACTTTGGTGCCGGTCATGCAGGGCTGGGGCTCCTGGTCGATTTCCAGCCAGACCTGATCAAGATCGACATGAAGCTCATCCGAGGAATCGACACCAGCCCGGCCCGCCAGGCTGTCGTTGCTGGCATCGTCGGCATCGCCAGGGAGCTCGACATCACGGTGCTCGCAGAGGGCATCGAGACGGAGGCGGAGTTCCGGATTCTGAAGGACGCCGGCATCCGCTTGTTTCAGGGATACTGGTTCGCAAAGCCGGCATTCGAGGAGCTTCCACCGATACAGTCCGTGCCTGTTTCTGACGCCACCGCTGTCGCTTAGCTGCCCTACCTATCGAGCGAGTGCACCATGGCCTGGACCAGCGACTCCTGCAGCCACGTGGTGAAGTTGTACACCAGGGCCAGGTAGCTTTCGACGTCCTCGGCCTGGGCCCAGTCCTGCATGAGGTGGATGTTGTCGGCGTCGGCATCATCACGGATGTCGAGGCGTTCGGCCAGCACCAGCCGGACATCGTTGAGCGCGGTGGCCCAGTGCCGGGCGTCGTCCGGGGTCAGGACGAGGTTGTCCCGGTCCAGGCTCAGTGCGGCCGCCTTCAGCGCGCCGATCTTGCTTTCGCGCAGCGACCGCTCGGTGTAACGGCGGAACTCCAGGGAGGCGTCGTCGTCGTTCTTCATCACGTTCGGCAACAGCCGCCGCATGGCGCGGTCCGAGGGTTCGCGCGCTTCGGTGTCCAAACCCACCAGGGCCGCCAGCGGGTCCTCGTTGGCGCGCTGCTCCGGCTCCAGCATGGAGATGACGTCATCGAAAAGGCTGCGCAGCAGCTCCCGCTCGGCCGGCTCCAGATGGCCCTTGATGCCCTTGAGCCCGTACTTGAATGCCTTAGCCACGTTTTCCCTTGCCTTTGCCGGAACCGCCGGCGTTGCCGCCGGTGGCCTTTTCCACCGTCGCCCAGAGTCCGTAGCCATGCATCGCGACGGCGTGCTGCTCCACCTGTTCCTTGCTGCCGTGCGCCACGATCGAGCGGCCCTTCTTGTGGACTTCCATCATCAGCTTGTTCGCCTTAGCCTCCGAGTAGCCGAAATAGCTGCGGAACACATAGCTCACATAGCTCATCAGGTTCACGGGATCGTTCCAGATCACAAGGTTCCAGGGGRCGTCCGGGGCGGTCAGGACGTCGCCGGACGTCACTGTTCCGGTCTGGGTACTCTCCCGTGTGTCGGGGCCGAGCGCAACGCTGAGGGTCATCTGTCCATTCTATGGGGATGCACACTAGAGTGAATTTGTGAGTACCTCCGCTGGCTGGGACCGTCCCCGCACGTCCCTGTACACAGACCACTACGAGCTGACCATGCTGCAGGGCGCCCTGCAGTCCGGCGCGGCGCACCGCAAATCGGTCTTCGAGGCCTTCGCCCGGCGGCTCCCGGACGGGCGCCGCTACGGCATCGTGGCAGGCACCGGCCGCCTGCTGGAGGGGATCGCGAACTTCCGCTTCGGCGAGCCGGAACTGGACTACCTTCGCCGGACCAAGGTGGTCAACGACCAGACACTGGATTACCTGGCCGGCTACAGCTTTTCCGGCGACATCTGGGGCTATCCGGAGGGTGAGGCGTACTTCCCGAACTCCCCCGTGCTGATCGTTGAGTCCACGTTCGCCGAGGCCTGCATTCTGGAGACCTACCTGCTCTCCGTGCTCAACCACGACTGCGCCATCGCCTCTGCCGCCTCCCGGATGATCTCCGCGGCCGGGACCCGCCCGTGCATCGAAATGGGATCGCGCCGGACGCACGAGGAATCGGCGGCCGCCGCTGCCCGGGCCGCTGTCATTGCCGGGTTCGACAGCACCTCGAACCTGGAGGCCGGATTGCGCTACGGGCTGAAGACGGTGGGCACGGCCGCCCATTCCTTCACGCTCCTCCATGACACCGAGCGGGAGGCCTTCGAGGCCCAGATTGCCGCCTTTGGGCCGGACACCTCCCTGCTGGTGGACACGTACGACGTCGAAACGGCCGTCCGCACCGCCGTCGATCTCGCCGGGGACAAGCTGGGCGCTGTCCGGCTGGACTCGGGCGACCTCGTGGCCCAGGCCCAGTGGGTGCGCCGGCTGCTCGACGAGCTCGGCAATGACCACACCAAGATCGTGGTGACCTCAGACCTCGACGAATTCGCCATCGCGGCGCTGGCGTCCGCGCCGGTGGACTCCTACGGCGTGGGCACCTCGCTCGTGACCGGGTCCGGGGCCCCGACGGCGAGCATGGTCTACAAGCTCGTCAGCCGCACCGACGACGCCGGCGATTTCATCTCCGTCGCCAAGGCCGCCAAGAACAAGGCCAGCAAGGGCGGCCGGAAGTACGCGCTGCGCAAGCTCAACGAGCGCGGGACCGCCACGGCCGAAATCGTCGGCGTCGGCCATCACCCGGAGGACGACGGCAACGACCGTCCGCTGCTGCAGCAGTTCGTCAAGAACGGCGAGCTCCTCCCCGGGTGGACGGGCCCGGAGGGGGTCCAGCGCGCGCGCCGGCGCCACGCGGAAACCATGCGGGAGCTTCCCGCGGTGGTCAACCGGCTCCAGCGCGGCGAGGCGGCCATCCCCACCATCTACGAGGAGGACTGAATGTCCCGCGCCCTGATCATCGTTGATGTCCAAAACGATTTCTGTGAGGGAGGTGCCCTGGCCGTCCCCGGCGGGGCAAGCCTGGCCGGGGAAATCAGCGAGTACGTTGACGCCCACCACGGCCAGTTTGACCACGTCGTGGCCACCCAGGACTGGCACATCGATCCGGGTGAGCACTTCTCGGAGAAACCCGATCTCGTGGACAGCTGGCCGCGGCACTGCGTGGCGGGCACCCGCGGGGCCGAGCTGCATCCTGATCTTGATCCCGAACACATCCAGGCGTACTTCCGCAAGGGCCAGTTCGCCGCGGCGTACTCCGGCTTCGAAGGGCTGCTGGCCCCCGAGGACGAAATCCCCACCGGTGACCGCCAGCCCGGCGCCATGCCCGTTACCGGCGCCGGAGGCTCCGGAGACTCCGAAGACTCCGACAACACAGTGAGTTCCTTCGCCGGCAGTGATTTCGCCGCTGGCGAGGACGCGATCGGGCTGGACGACTGGCTGCAGAGCCACGACGTCGAGGACATCGTGGTGGTGGGCATCGCCACGGACTACTGCGTCAAAGCGACCGCCCTGGATGCCGTCCAGGCCGGCTACTCCGTCACGGTGCTGCGCGGCCTGACGGTCGGCATTGCCGAAGACCTGGACGATGCCGTGGCCGAGATGGAGCTCGGCGGCGTCGATGTCCTCTGAGCCAGTAGACTCGAAATCCTTGCCCCATCGCCAGTCTTGCCATATTGACAGACCCGTAGAACCCCGGAGTAAACCATGAAGAAGACCCTGACCGTCCTGATTGCCGCCGGAGCGCTGCTCGGCGCGGCCGGCTGCTCTGCCACGCCGCAGCTGACCAACGAGGAAACCTGCGCCCGGGTCAAGACCGTGGTCTCCGCCCAGTCGGCCACATCGGACAAGACCGGCATGACCCGGGTCGCCAACCAGCTGCGGCCCATCAAGGCGGCGGCATCCGAGGACCTCCGGGCCCCGCTGCAGACCATCATCGAATACTTCGACGAATCGGCCAAGCCCTCCCCGGACACCGCCAAGCTCGAGGACATGAAGGCCGACTACACCGCGGCAGGCCAGACCTACGGCCAGGTCTGCGGCGCCGGCCAGTAGCCGAAGCAAAGTTCACAGCAGAGTAAACAGCAGAGGGACCAGTTCACAGTGAACTGGTCCCTCTGCTGTTGCCCGGCGCCTATTGGCCTGAGCCCATAACCCCCGGGCCCATGACCCGGCGCCCATAACCGCCTGCGCGGGGCTACTTCCGGCCGATGAACCAGTCCTGGAGCTTGCGCAGACGGGTCTGCAGCTGTTCCTCGTTGGCCTGGGCGACGGCCGGGCCGCCGCAGACGGTCCGGAGCTTGGTGTGGATGACGCCGTGCGGGGTCCCGGTGCGGGCCGACCAGGCCGCGACGTTTTTGGCCAGCTCGGTGCGCAGGTCCATGAGCATCCGGTGGTCCGGCACGGCCGGGGCCGCAGCCGCGGCTGCCTCAGTCTGCGGGGAGCGCCTGTTCTTCCGGTTCAGCTGCTCGTGCTGGCGCTGGCGCAACAGCGTGCCGACCTGTTCAGCGTCCAGCAGTCCCGGGATCCCGAGGAAGTCGAGCTCATCCTCCGAGCCCACCTCGCCGCCGGTGCCRAATTCGCCGCCGTCGAAGAGCACCCGGTCAAAGGACGCCTGGGAGTCGAGGGCCTCGAACTTGCCCTTCATCAGGGAATCGGAAGCCTTCTCCTCGCGGTTCGCCTCGTCCATGAGCGAATCCTCGGGATTGAAGAGGCCGTCGCTGTCTTCCTTCTCCGGGCGGTCCAGGGCGTGGTCGCGCTCGGCCTCCATCGAGTTGGCCAGGGCCATCAGCTGCGGCACCGAGGGCAGAAATACCGACGCCGTCTCGCCGCGCTTGCGGGCACGCACGAAGCGCCCCACGGCCTGGGCGAAGAACAGCGGGGTGGAGGTCGAGGTGGCGTAGACGCCGACGGACAGCCGCGGAACGTCGACGCCTTCGGAGACCATCCGGACGGCCACCATCCAGCGCTTCTCGCTGGCGGTGAATTCCTCGATCTTGCTGGAGGCCTTGGCGTCGTCGGAGAGGATGACGGTGGGCGATTCGCCGGTGATCTTCTTCAGCTGGCCGGCATACGCGCGGGCGTCCTCGTGGTCGGTGGCAATGACCAGGCCGCCGGCATCCGGGACGCTGCGCCGGACCTCGCTGAGACGTTTGTCCGCGCCGGCCAGGACGGCGGGGATCCATTCGCCGGCCGGGTTCAGCGCGGTGCGCCAGGCCTGGGATGTGATGTCCTTCGTGACGGCCGACTCCCCGAGCGAGGCGGCCATCTCGTCCCCCGCGCTGGTGCGCCAGCGCATTTGGCCGGAGTACGCCATGAACATCACCGGGCGGACCACGTGGTCGCGCAGGGCCTTGCCGTAGCCGTAGGTGTAGTCGGCCTTGGAGCGCCGGATCCCGTCCCGGTCCTCGGCGTACTCCACGAACGGGATGGGCGAGGTGTCCGAGCGGAACGGGGTGCCCGTCAGGGAGAGCCGCCGGGCCGCCGGGTCGAACGCCTCACGGAGGCCGTCACCCCAGGACAGGGCCTCGCCGCCGTGGTGGATTTCGTCCAGGATCACCAGCGTGCGGGCGGCTTCGGTCTTGGCCCGGTGCAGCATGGGCTTGCTGGCCACCTGGGCATAGGTCACGGCGACGCCGATGAACCCGCGGCCGTGCTGGCCGTCGGCATTCTTGAAGTTCGGGTCGATCGCGATGCCCACCCGGGCAGCGGCGTCGGCCCACTGGCGCTTGAGGTGGTCGGTGGGCGCCACGATGGTCACGCGGTTGACCACCCCGGAATCGATGAGCATGGACGCCACGCGCAGGGCGAAGGTGGTCTTACCCGCGCCGGGGGTTGCGACGGCGAGGAAATCCTTGGGGTGGGTGCTGAAGTAGCTGTCCAGCGCCTCCTGCTGCCAGGCGCGCAGCTTGGGGGCGGTGCCCCAGGCGGCCCGCTCGGGATAGGCGGGGGGAAGCGTGGGTCCGCCGAAAAGTGTCTCCGTCATTAAGGCGCCCTCCATCCGCGCATGGCTGCAGCCGACGGAGAAACCCAATTAAGCACAAAAACACCAATCTTTTTGGATGGACCGTAAGGCAGTACCTGGACAGCATGGACCGGCAATCAGGAAAGCAGAAAATCAGGGGCGCGACGACGCGCCGCCATAGGGAAGCACCGTCAGAAGACGGCTAACGGAACCTGTTGGTTCCGTTGATTGCCCTTACTTGTCGCCGGAGCCCTTGCCGCCGTCGTTTCCGGGGCGCAGGCCCTCGTAGACTTCCTTGCATTCGGGGCAGACGGGGAACTTCTGCGGATCCCGGCCCGGAGTCCAGACCTTGCCGCAGAGCGCGATCACCGGTTCACCGGTCAGCGCGGATTCCATGATCTTTTCCTTGCGCACGTAGTGCGAGAAGCGCTCCCGGTCACCGGGCTCAACTTCCTGGCGCAGTTCCTCGCGCTCGATCGTGGCCGTTGACGTCCCGGCTCCGGAGAGCTCGCGCATCGGATCGTTTTCGAGAGGATCGGTCATGCTAGTCATGACACCCATCTTAGCCGTTGGAAGGGCGCTGCCGGACCTGCGGGGAGCCGGCGGCGGGGCCTAGAGGCCCTGCCAGGCGGGTTTGTGGTCGTAGCTGTGGCGGTAGTAATCCGCCAGCCGCAGCGACGACGCCGCCGCCTCGTCCAGGAGGATGGTGGCGTGCGGGTGCAACTGCAGCACGGAGGCCGCACAGATGGCGGCGACGGGGCCCTCCGCGAGGTCCCGGACGGCCTGGGCTTTTTGCGCACCGGTGGCGATCAGGATCACGTGGCGGGCATCCAGGATGGTGCCCAGGCCTTGGGTCAGGACGTGGTGCGGCACGTCGGCCAGGCTGCCGAAAAACCGTGCGTTGTCCCGGCGTGTCTGCTCGATCAGGGTCTTGATCCGCGTCCGGGACGCCAGCGACGAGCCCGGTTCGTTGAACCCGATGTGGCCGTCCGTTCCGACGCCGAGGAGCTGAAGGTCCACTCCCCCGGCGTCGCGGATGGCGTCTTCATAGGCCCGGCAGGCCGCGGGGATGTCCGCCGCCGCGCCGTCGGGCACGTGGACGTTGGCCGGACTGATGTTCACCCGTGCGGTGAATTCGCGGGCGATCACCTCGCGGTAGGACTCCGGGTGGCCGGCCGGCAGCCCCACGTACTCGTCCAGGGCGAAGGCGCGGACCCGGCTGAAATCCAGTCCGGCGCGCTCGTGCCGCGCCGCCAGTTCGACATACACCGGCAGGGGCGTGGAACCGGTCGCCAGGCCCAGGACGGCGTCGGGCTTGCGGCGGAGAAGGGCTTCCACCGCATCCGCGGCAAGCGACGCGATCCGTTTGCTGCCGGGAAGGATGACAACTTCCATGATCCTGCCTTTACTGGCCTACCTGGTGTCCGAGTCTGCGCACTCCCAGCATGCACCCGTCAGCGGTTGACGGCCAGTTGTGCCAGCAGCTCCGGCGCCCGCCGGTCCAGCCATGCGCCGCCGGTCCGGACACCGACGGCGAAGAGCGTGAGACCGAGCACGGGTCCGAGGGCCAGCGTGATCCAGCCCGGCATGGAGCTGCCGGTGATGAACTGCGCGGCCACGAGCGCCGCCTCGGGCGCCACGAGGACCAGCAGCACGGCCATGCCGCCGAACTGCACGGCGAGGGTCTGGGCCACGTTGCCCGGCGGCTTCTTGAAAGGGCTGTCCCCCGGGAGCGGGACGCTCACGGTGTAGCGCGCCGAGATCACCGAGGCCAGGCCCAGGCCGGTGAAGAGGACGCCGAGGCTGAGGCCCAGGACCGCGGGCAGCTTGTCCCAGTCGCCGGTGAAGAAGAACGGCCCGACACTGAAGAGGACCGCCACCGGCAGCGCGAAGCTCAGGCACGCCAGCGCACGGCCGAGCCGGTCGTCGGCSCCGCGCACMCCSGTKGCCACGTGCAGGGCGAASGCGGTGCTGTCRTAGGAGACRTCCGTGGAGATCGACCACGCCAGGAGGAAGGCCGTCAGCGGCCCGACGAACTGGAACGGGCCGTAAAACCCGCTCTGGCTGCCCTGGAAGAGGAACAGCACCGGCAGGAGCGGAACGACCACGAGCGCGCCGGCGTAGCGGGGATCGCGCAGCCAGTAGTACAGGGACCTCGCGGCGACGGCGGCGGCAGGCGTCGCCGGGAGCAGCCCGAACAGGCCCGTGCCGCCGGTCCGCCGCTTGGATGTCCCGGCATAGGGCGGGGTCACCAGGGCGCGCTGCAGCAGGAGCTTCCACGCCAGGGCCAGGCCCGCCAGGGTGGCCACGGCGATGAGGAATTTCACGGCCGCGGCCGCGTAGCTGCCGGCAGCCAACTCGCCGCCGAGCGAGAAGGCCGCCCCGGCCGGCGTCCAGGACAAGGCCCGGGCCAGGCCGGTCAGGAAATCGCCGGACCCGGCGATTCCCCTCGCGATGCCCGCCACAATGGGCCCCGTGAGCACGAGCGGGATGAGGAAGGCGACGGAGCTGATGTCCTTGAAGCGCCGGGAGCTTGCCAGTCCGGCCGTGGCCGTGGTCACGACCTTGGACAGAACGATGCAGCTCAGCACGCCCAGCACGGCACCGACGAGGGCGCCGGCTGCGGCCGGCAGGCTGCGGGACCAGGTGCCCACCGTGGCGAGCGCAACGAGTGAGGTTGCGAGACCCGGTATGCCGATCAGGCCGCCGAGCGCCAGCCCGGCCAGCAGCTTCGGCATGGGCACGGCAAAGGTGGTGAACCGGGCAGGGTCCAGCGTCATGTCCGCGGCGGAGACAGCGACGGGAATGATGGCCCAGCCCAGCAGCGCCGTGGCGCCGCCCAGGACCACCACGGTCTGGGCGAGTTCAATCTCCACCCCGCGCAGGACGAACAGCCCGGCAACGCAAACAGCCACGATTCCCAGGGCATACAGGGCGCCGATCCCGAGGCCCACCAGCTGCCACGGGCTGCGCCGGACGCTGTTGCGCAGCAGGGTCAGCTTGAGCCTCAGAAGGTGCGCAACCATTCCAGCCCTTCCGCGTGGTTCCGGCCGCCCACGAGCTGCACGAAGCGGTCCTCGAGGCTGGCGCCGGCGCGGACTTCCTCCACAGTCCCGGCGGCGAGGACCCGGCCGCCCGCGACGACGGCGACGTGGTCGCACATGCGCTGGACCAGGTCCATGACGTGGCTGGAGACGATGACCGTTCCGCCCGAGGAAACGTAGCGGTCCAGGATGTCGCGGATGTTCGCCGCGGAGATCGGGTCCACCGATTCGAACGGCTCGTCGAGGACCAGSAGMCGYGGGGCGTGGATCAGCGCCGAGGCCAGCGCGATCTTCTTGGTCATGCCGGCGGAGTAGTCCACCACCAGTGTGCCGGCGTCATTGGCCAGGTCCAGGGCAGCGAGCAGTTCCGCCACCCGCGACGCCACCATCTCCCGGTCCATCCCGCGCAGCAGGCCGGCGTAGGTGACCAGCTGCTCACCGCTGAGGCGGTCGAACAGCCGGACGCCGTCGGGCAGGATGCCCATCAGCTTCTTGGCCTCCAGCGGATGCTGCCAGACGTCGACGCCGTGGACCAGCGCTGTGCCGAAGTCGGGGCGCAGCAGGCCGGTCGCCATGGACAAGGTGGTGGTCTTGCCGGCCCCGTTGGGCCCGACCACACCGTAGAAGGAGCCGGCCGGAACGTCCAGGCTGATGCCGTCGACGGCGATTTTGTCGCCGAAGCGCTTGGCGAGGCCGAGCAGGGACAGGGCAGGCACCTGCAGGACAGCCGCCGGCGGCGAAGTCGGACCGGGCGGGGCTGGCTGTCCCTGCTGGCCAGGGGGTTGGAATGTCATGACGCCAGACTAACCGCCGGACGGCGCGAAAAGGATAGTCCGCAAGGCGTACGTTTTCACTCGCGGGAACCGCGCAGCTGTTTCTGGAATAAATGCCGGTTCTGGAATGAATGCCGGTTCTGGAATGGATGCCGGTTCTAGAACGAATGCCGGGGCATGGCGCGCTCGTACTGCGGCGGCCACGCGAGGTCATGGCCGAGCTCAAACGCGGCCCGCAGCCACCAGTGCGGATCCCGCAGGGCGGCACGGGCGATGAACACGCCGTCCGCCTGGCCGGTGGCCACCGCGTGCTCGGCCTGCCCGGCGGACGTCAGGAGTCCCACCGTGCCGGTCCTGACCCCGGTTTCGCGCCGGATCCGTGCGGAGAACCCGGTCTGGTAGCCRGGGCCTACGGGAATCTGCTGGTGGGCCACGGCCCCGCCGCTGGAAACGTCCACCAGGTCCACTCCGCGCTCGGCGGCGGCCGCGGCCATCCGGACCGAGGCGTCGGCCTCGATCCCGCCCGGCGCCCAGTCCGAGGCCGAGATCCGCAGCAGCAGGGGCATGGAGTCCGGGATGACCGCGCGGACGGCGTCCACCACGGCAAGCGTCAATCGGTTCCGGCCCGCCTCGTCCCCGCCCCAGCGGTCCGTGCGGTCGTTGACCAGCGGGCTTTGGAACTGGTGCAGCAGGTAGCCGTGCGCGCCATGGATTTCGATCGTGTCGAACCCGGCATCGACGGCCCGCACGGCGGACGCGGCGAAATCGGCGATCACGCCGTCGATCTGCGCTTCCGTCATGGCCGACGGCGGCGCGTAGCCGTCGAATGCGCCGGTGCCAGGACCCACGGTGTCCCAGCCGCCCTCGGACGCCGGCACGCTGCCCACCTTGCCGGAGAACGGCCAGTAGGAGGACGCTTTCCGGCCGGCGTGCGCCAGCTGGGTGCCGATCTTGGTCTCCGCGGTGCCGTGGCGGTGCACGAAGGCGGTGATGCGTTCCCAAGCCGCGGCCTGGTCGTCGTTGTAGAGTCCGGCGTCGCGGGGGCTGATCCTGCCCGCGGCGTTGACGGCGTTGGCCTCGGTGAGGACCAGGGCCGCTCCCCCGGTGGCAAAGGAGCCCAGATGCATCAGGTGCCAGTCTGTGGGCACGCCCTCGCCCGTTTCGGGGTCGCAGCTGTACTGGCACATCGGGGACACCCAGCCACGGTGCTGCAGCCGCAGTGACCTTAGATCCAGCGGCGCAAAGAGTGCCGATCCCACTAGAACAGCACCCGGGCCAGCCCCTGGCGGGCCTTGGCGACGCGCTCGTCGCCGGTGCCGACGACGTCGAAGAGTTCAAGCAGCCGGACCCGGGCGGTCTCCCGTTCCGGGCCGAAGTTGCGGCCAATGAACGTCACGATCCGGCCAAGGCCGTCCTCGATGTGGCCGCCGGCGATATCCAGGTCCGCAACCCCGAGCTGGGCCTCGAGGTTGTCCGGTTCGTCGGCCGCGAGCCGGCGCAGGGCATCTGCCTCGGGCCCGGAGAGGGCCTGCAGGCGATCCATCAGTTCCACCTGCGCCAGGCCGGCCTTGGCCTCCGCGTCGGCGGGCATCTCGTTCAGGGCCTGCCGGTAGGCGGCGGCCGCGGCCGCGTAGTCGCCGGCCTCGATCGCATCGAACGCCGCCTGGTGCAGCGGCGGCAGCGGCGGCGCCTCCGGTTCCGCGCCAACCGGGCCGCCGGCGCCGATCCGTCCGGTCACGCCGTTGGTGGCCGCGACCTTGAGAAGTTCATCGAACAGGCTGCGTACCTGCTGTTCGTCCGCGCCTCCCTGGAAGAGCGGCACGGGCTGGCCTTTGACCACCGCGACGGCGGTCGGCACGGCCTGCACCTGGAAAGCCTGGGCAAGTTCCGGGAACACATCGATGTCCGCGGCCCCGAGGACCAGCCGGCCGTCGTAGCTCTCGACGATGCCTTCGAGGACGTCCACCAGCTGGCCGGAGCCTGGCGAATAGGAGGCCCAGAGGGCGATCACCACAGGCACCTGGGCCGAGAGGTCCACGAGCTCCTGGAAGTTGCCCTCGGTCACATCCACGCGCAACGGCCGGCCTGTGTGGTCGGCCGGGCCGGATGCCGGGGCCGCCGGGGCACCGGCAGAATCGGCGGACCCCGCCGGGCCGGGGGCTGCGGCGCCGGGACGGGCAGGTCCCGGAGAACTCGGTGCCGGCCGCTGTTTCAGGGCGGAGAGATCGACGGCGCCGCGCAGGTTCAGCGGGCTGGCGGCAACTGGCGGGACCGGGCGGGAAGCTGGCGTAGTCATAGCTCCACTCTAGCCATTGAAGTCCCGCCCGGCGCCACCATGCCCGCCGGCGAAGGCTACTTGAAGGACGCCCCGACCAGGCCGCGGGTGGCGGCCACGAGCTTCATCGGGTCCGTGGAACCGGCCGGCGGAACATAGACAGCCACGGACTCTGCGAAGTCCAGCACCATGCCGGTGCTGGTCTCCTTGCCGCCGGCCAGGGCGGCCGCGTCGTCGCCGATGGTGAGCTTGTCCCCGTCAGCCTTCGGAGTGCCGTCGAACGAGAAGTTCAGCCGTCCCAGGACCAAGGCCCCGCCGTCAGCGGTTCGGAACACGACAGTGTTGTCCGCGGCCGCCTTGTGCGTGAAGGCGAAGGTGCCGTTGACGCCTGATTTGACGACGTCGGCCTGGTAGGCGAGGGTGTCCGCGATGTACGGGGAGGACTGGCCTTCTACGAGCTTGTCCTTGAAGGTGGAGTCGGCCTTGGTCAGGCGGTCACCGAGCCCGGCGAGGGCTTCGTCGCCGCTGTACGCGAGCCCGGTCTTGTCCGCGGGCGCCAGCGTCTCCGTACCGGCCCGGCCGATCCCCGGGAAGGTGGCACCCGGCTGCAGCGGGGTGCTGCTGACCAGCTTGTAGTTATCCCGCGGGGAGTCCTGGGTCAAGGTCAGCAGCTGCGGGACGACGTTGCCCTCGCCCTGCGTCACGGCCATGACCGAGCGCGGCCAGCTGCGCTTGTTAGTGACCACGGTGGTCAGCAGCTTGGTGGAGCGGACAGGCATGCGGGCCTCGTAGGAACCGACCTGCGAGCGGATCTTGTAGTTCTGTGTGCGCACCTGGAGTTCGGACTTGGCCACCCGCGGCGCCAGCTTGGCGGCGTCCTTGGCAGCGTCTCCTGCATCGACGGCACCGGCAACCTGTTCCAGGACGCGGCGGAACTGCGCGTCCAGCAGCACCGGCGCATCGCCGGTCTGGCCCTCACTGCCCGGGGTCGCGGCGTCGGAGGCCGGGGCACCGGAGGCGGGAGCACTGGAGGCCGGGGCACCGGAGGCCGGGGCACTGGGCGACGGCGCGGGCGTCTGGCTTGCCTGGGCGGCCACTGACGTTCCGGCGACGGCGGCGGCGGTCAGCACTGCCACCACGATGCCGGAACGGCGCACCGTGCCGGAGCCCTTCTTCTGGCCGGCCGCTGCTTTCTCCGGCGCTGTTTTTTCCGGGCCTGTTTTCTCCGGCGTGGCCGGCTGCGGTGCAGTCTCGGGTGCGGGTGTGCCGGGTGCGGCAGGATCCTGGGTGCTTTCCGTCGAGCCGTTGTCCCCGCGGCGTGCCGCTGCCTTGGCCTGCGCGCGGCGGGCGAACGTGCTGCCGCCGCCGGTGCCGCCCCCGGTGCGGTTGCCTGACTTCGGCTTGAGGACCAGCAGCGCCCCGCCGGCGATGATCAGCAGGCCGCCGAGCACCATGAGCGGAATAGCCCAGGGCGTGGAGGTGTCGTTCGGGAAAGTCATCGTGATGGAGCCCGGGGCGGTCTTGGTGCCGTCCGCGGCGAGGAGCAGCGACCAGTCGCCGTCGGCCGGCGCGTTCCACGAGTAGTCCATTTCGCCGGTGGCGTTCTCGGTGGTGACCCAAAGATCCGATCCGGCGGGCGACGGCGCGGTAGCTTCGCCGTCGGTATGCGTCAGCTGCAGCGCCTTGCCGTCCTCGGAGACGCCGGCGACGGTATTGTGGGCCGTCTTACCCACCCAGGCGTCGACGTCGTCCGGGCGTCCCGCGGCCAGCAGGAAGGCCCCTTCACCCTTGACCGTGATCTTCACGGTCCCGGGGTGCAGAGTCTTCAGCTTCTGGTCGAAGACGGTCAGCGGCGCGGCGGTGCCGGTCGGAGCGGTGGCCGTAATCGTCTCCGGGGGAGCCCAGAACGTCTTCTGGCCAATCCCGGCCAGGAGTGTCAGGAGGCCAAGCAGCACCAGGGCGACTGCAGTCTTGAAACGCAAAATACTACCTATCATCAGCGGACAGTTAGCTTCAATAGTAACCATTTTGTTACCCGCGAGTCAGATCGGGGACCCGGACGGCCCCCGGCGGCGGTGCCCGCGGGGGCGTTCTTCTCCTCTGGTGACAAGCCTGCTGATAGTGTTTGCGGTGATCATCACACCAGTGCCGCCAGTGTGGCGCAGCAAGGAATTAAGGGCATTTAACGCAGTGACTGAACATACGGATTCGTCCTCCGCCGGACCAGAAGAAGCGCAGGAATCCGACAGCCAGGAACCCGGCCCCGAACAACCCGTTTCCAGTCCCCGGCCTACAACCTCCCGGCCCCGGATTGCCGCGGCAAATGTCCTTCTGTCCGCGGCCCGGCGCCTGCGCCAGCCCCTGCCCGGAGCCCAGCCGAGAATCCGCTTCGAGATGCCCCCGGAGCATGAGGCCGGGGCCGGGGATGAGGAGACGTCCGCGGCCGATGCCCGCTTCGGCAGTCCCGGTCCGCGCATGTCGGCCCAGCACCCGTTGTACATGGGCTTTATGGGCACGGTCGGCGTCGGCTTCGCCCTCCTGGTCTACTGGATCGGATCAAATACGACGCAGCTGCTTTTGTGGATCATCACGGCGCTCTTCATCACCCTCGGCCTGGACCCGGTAGTGCGGTGGCTCGAACACCGGAATGTCCCCCGCGCCGCCGGCATCCTCCTGTCCGTGTCCACCCTGGCACTGGGCGTCGCCGCATTTTTCGCCACCCTGATCCCCACGATCGTGCAGCAGGTGACGCAGATCGTGCAGCAGGCGCCCAAGTGGGTCCAGGACTTCATTGACTCGGACTTCTTCCGGAGCATTGACAGCCAGTTCGGCATCCGGGACCGCATCAGCCAGGAGCTGGAGAAGTTCGTCAACAACCCGGACGCCATGGGCGGCATCTTCGGCGGCGTTGTGGGCTTCGGCTCCACCGTGGCAAACGGGATCTTCGGCGCACTGATCGTGCTCGTCCTGAGCCTGTACTTCCTCGGCGCCCTCCCTTCGATGAAGAAATGGGGCTACCGGCTCGCGCCGCGCTCACGGCGGGCCCGGGTAGAAGCCCTGTCCGAGGAAATCACCGGTTCGGTGGGCAACTACGTGATCGGCCAGGCCGCCGTGGCAGTGCTGAACGCGACGTTCGCGTTCATTGTGATGTCGATCATCGGAGTGCCTTTTGCAACGCTGCTGGCGTTCGTGGTGGCCCTGCTGGCCTTCATCCCCCTCGTGGGCGGCATGATTGCCGGGTGCCTGGTGACGCTCGTTGCCCTAACCGCCGGCTGGCAGACCGCGCTCGTCTTCGCTATCTGCTATTTCGCGTACCTCCAGTTCGAGGCCTACTTCATCTCTCCGCGGATCATGCAGAAGGCCGTGGCGGTCCCCGGCGCCGTCGCCGTCATCTCCGTGATCGCCGGCGGCAGCCTCTTGGGCGTCCTCGGAGCCTTGATCGCCATTCCCACTGCGGCGGCCATCATGCTGCTGGTCAAGGAAATCCTCATCGCGCGCCAGGACAGCCGCTAACGAGTGACCGGTTTTCGCGCCGAAATAGGACAGCCGCACTGTGGATCCACGGTGCGGCTGTCCTATTTCGGTGCGGTTTTCCGTCTCCGGCGCGCTCAGGCGTGTGCCGTGGCGACCGGCCCGTCCCATTCCTGCGGCAGCACCGTTCGGGCACCCCCTGTGGCGCCGCCGGGGATGACCTCGTCCACGATTTCGTTGAGAACCCGCCCGGCGTACTTCTCCCCCACCCACAGGTGTTTGGCGCCGTCGACCCCCACCACCTGCGCCTGCGGCACCAGCGCGAACCTCGCGGCCGCAGCCGCCGGCTGCAGGTAGTCGTCGTGCTCGGGGACCAGGACCTTCAGCGGCTTGCCGGCCTCGGCCCATTCCTTCAGGTGCACGTCTGTGGCCCGGTGCAGCGGGGGCGAGAGCAGCACAGCCCCCTCGATTTCCGAGGCGACGGGCTCGGCGGCGCCGTACATCAGGGCCAGCTCGGTGCCGAAGGACCAGCCGACCAGCCACCGGTTCGGCAGGCCGCGGTCCACGGCGAACTGCACCGCGGCCTCGACGTCGAGACGCTCGCCTATGCCTTCCTCGAAGGCTCCCCCGCTGGTTCCCCGCGGCGATGAGGTGCCGCGTGTGTTGAAGCGCAGGACGGCGATTCCCGCGAGGGCGGGCAGCCGGTAGGAGGCCTTGCGGTAGACGTGCGAATCCATAAAGCCGCCGTGCGTCGGCAGCGGGTGCAGCGTGATGAGTGTTGCCTTGATTCCGCCGGTTTCCGGGACGGCGAGCTCGCCCACCAGCCGGTGCCCGTCCGACGTGCGGAGTTCGACGTTCTCGCGGCGGGCAGGCAGGACCGTGGAAGCGCGAATGGCAGTGGGAGCAGAGGGCTGGGTGAAGACGTACGACGCGGGATCAAAGCTCATGCTGACCAGCTTAGCGATACCGGTAGCTCCGCGAAGTCCAGCAGTTGCTGTGCCAGTGCCGCCGCTCGGCGAGACCCGCGGCGGCGCCAAAGAGGTGGTCCTCGGACCAGACCACCAGGTGGGCGATTCCCGGCAGAACGGCGGTTGAGCAGCCCGGGCAGATGTAGGTCTTCTCGGCGCGGCCCGCGGTGATGGGGCGGACCATCCATTCGCCGTCCGGTGCGCTCTCGCGGCGGGCGAAACCCGAGCGGGCGCGCTCCAGGTCAAGTTCCGGTGCCGGGCCGTGCTTGGCTCCGGCGGCTTTGCTCTTTCCGGGCACTGTGCCCTTGCCGGAGCCTGTCTTCGCAGAACCGGCGCGGCGGGGGCGGTTGGAACGGGGCATGCCTCCATTCTGCCCCAGTCCGGCTGCCGCTCATTGCCGCCCCGCCAAGCCGCCGCCCGCGCAGGCGGTAGAGTTGACCGGGTGCGTTTAGTCATAGCCCGCTGCTCCGTTGATTACGTCGGCCGCCTCAAAGCCCACCTGCCGCTGGCCACCAGGCTGTTGCTGGTCAAGGCCGACGGTTCGGTCCTGGTCCATTCCGACGGCGGGTCCTACAAGCCGCTGAACTGGATGAGCCCTCCTGCGTCCCTGCGGGTCTCCACACCGGATGAGGTCGACGTCGAGGTCGGCGTCGTCGAACAGTGGACGGTCCAGTCGGCCAAGACCGATGACCGGCTCATCATCAACATCCACGAGCAGCTGCACGATACCTCCCACGAACTGGGCCAGGACCCCGGCCTGATCAAGGATGGCGTCGAGGCGGACCTCCAGCGGCTCCTGGCCGCCCAGATCGAACTGCTGGGCACCGGGTTCTCGCTGATCCGCCGGGAGTACTTCACCGCGATCGGCCCCGTGGACATCCTGGCCCGGGACGCGGATGGCGCCACCGTGGCCATTGAGCTCAAGCGCCGGGGCGACATCGACGGCGTCGAGCAGCTCACCCGGTACCTCGAACTGCTGAACCGGGACCCGCTGCTGGCCCCGGTCCGGGGAATCTTCGCAGCCCAGCAGATCAAGCCGCAGGCCAAAGTCCTCGCCAAGGACCGCGGAATCGACTGCGTGACCCTGGACTACGACGCCATGCGCGGCGTTGACGACAGCGAATCCCGGCTCTTTTAAGCACGCTGCGGCAGGCTTTCCTCGGGGACGATTCGCGTTAAGACGTTCTTTGCACAATTTTTATGCAATTCTTCCGTTCGCCCGTTGACCTGACGCAAGTGTCATGAAATTCTTATACGAGTCTTTGTGTAGGTGTTTTTTCATGCTCGCAAGACATGTTGCGAGCGTGAAGCTCCTGCCGCCACGGTCCGTGAATCCGGTTCCGTTGCCAAAGGTTCTTCTCGCAGAGTGACCAAGTCCGGTGCGAAGTGCGCCGGATTTATTCAAGATCCACAATGAGGAGAAACAAATGGCTCAGGGAACCGTCAAGTGGTTCAACGCAGAAAAGGGCTTCGGCTTCATCACCCCGGATGACTCCGATGGCGATGTCTTCGTTCACTACTCCGAGATCCAGACCGGTGGCTTCAAGACCCTCGACGAGAACCAGCGTGTTCAGTTCGAGATCGGCCAGGGCGCCAAGGGCCCCCAGGCCACCGGCGTAACGCTGGTCTAGTCTGCCGTCGGGAAGTGCTTTAGGGCATTTCCGGCACCAGGAATGATCCCCGGCATTTGTGCCGGGGATCATTTTTTTGTGCATTCTTGGGCGCGGCGTTTCAGCTTGTCCGCATTGGCCCGGATGCATTCTTCAGCCGAATTCCGCACTAACCCCGGGCACTAACCCGCCGGGCCCTGCCTAACGCACCAAAGTGCGCAGCAGGCGGGCACTTTGCCGGACGGACAACCCGGGAAGGTACGCGCGGCTCAGGGCCCGGCCCATCGCCGGCAATTGCAACGGATCCTGGTAGTAGAGGTACAGCGTGCGGTAGTCCGGTTTGAAACGCGACTTGAAGGTTGCCAGCGAGCGGAAGCCGTAGACGGGTTCCAGGGCCCTGCCCACCACGTCCAGGATCCCGGCCAGCCCCTCCGGCCCGGCGTCGCTGCCGCCGGAGTCGCTGCCGGAATCGCCTCCGGAGTCGCCGCCGCCGGCACTGTCTCCGTCACGGTCCTTCGCCAGCGGCGAGCCGGACAGGGAGATCACCTCAACCGTGCGCTTGAGCTCCAGCACGGCGGAAGCAATGAGGAACTCCATGACACCGGGGAACGCGTCGCCGCGCCGGCGCATGAAGTCCAGGGTCCAGCTCACGAGCTGTCCGTCCGCGTACACCGGCAGCCAGCTCGTAACGCCCTGCACGCGTCCGGAAGCGTCCACCGCCAGGCAGCACAGCACCTCGTCGTCGTCGAGCTCGTCGATGCTGCCGAGCGTGAAACCCATCTCCGGCACGTGCTTTTGCGCCGCCCACTCYTCGGRGACCTCGCTSAGCTGGGTCCGCAGMGGGGCCGGGAATTCGCTGTAGCGCCCCCATACSGCSYGGACRCCGGTYTTCGCGGCACGGTTCAGGGCGGTGCGGACGTTTTGCCATTCCTTGCCCTTGAACTCGAGTTCGCGCACGGCGAGCCTGGTTTCCTGGGCCACGGCCACGCGGCGGAATCCGCGGGCCCGGAGCATCGGCCAGAGGCCGGCTGTGCAGGAGTAGAAACACGGGATCAGGGCGTGTTCGGCGCAGTAGCGCATGAAACCCGCCGCGGTCTCCTCGTGGAGGGCGGCGGATCCGAACGGGCCCGCCAGCGTCAGGGCCACGTTGCCGTGCTGCTGATAGGCCACGCCGCCGCGCCGGTCCGGCGTAAACCAGTATTTGTTCGGTTCCCAGAGCGCCATCCAGGACAGTGAGTCCCCGCCTTGGCGGATCAGGTCACGGGCCGTGTCCCGGTCCCCGGAGCCGACGTCGGTGCTGTGTCCGGTACCGTGCAGCCGCCGCCGCAGCACCAGCCAGACCGCCGCCAGGGCCACCCCCCAGAAGATGATGCCGGCATAGGCGAACAGAAATGACTCGACGGCGTTGCGGTTCTGGAACAACCTGCTGTAGGCGCCCGGAATGGGCAGCGGCAGGTACTGCCGGGCGAGTTCCGCCGCGAGGCCCAGCAATCCCCCGTCGCGGTCCATCCCGCCGGCGGCGAGCCAGGCCACCGAATAGGCCCCGGCGAGCACCAGCCACGTGCCCCCGACCACGATGCCCAGGATCCGCCTGGCCCGCGGAGCAGTCTCGACCCGGAACTGCCGGCGGTTAAGCCAGAGCAGCACAACGAGCAGCAACGGGACGGCCACGAGCGGAAGGACGCGGACGAAGCCGGAGCCCATCACGGCCGTGTGCGGCTGGCTGGCGTAGTGCGGAATCCGGGCGAACAGGGCCAGGTACACGGCGGCCAGGGCTGTCACGCCAAGCTGGACGATGATCGCGATCCGCAGGGCCAGGCGGCGGCCCTGCCGCATGCCGTCAGCACAGATCAACAGCAGGACCACCGGGACAACCGCCAGTGCAAGGCCCAGCGGACCGGCGAGTCCGGCGCGGCCGGCCTCCAGGCAGCTGACGTCCACCGTCCCTCCGCAGTTTTCCTCCAGCTGGCCCAGCGTGGGCAGCGGGTTCAGCACGACGTCGCGCAACAGGGCCAGGGGCCCGGTGGGGCTGCTGACGGCGGCCGTGAGGATCGGCCCCACCGCGAAGATCGCGACCGTGAGGGCCAGCAGGTTGCGGGTCTCGCGTCCGGTTGAACGGTGCCGGTGCAGGGTCCCCCGGTCGCCCTGGATCCACCAGCCCGCGGCCAGGCCGGCAAGGGCACCGGCGAGCCCAACCACTGTCTCCGGATGCCCGACGTAGAGCACCAGCAGCAGGGACGCGGACAGGCCGGCGGTCCGCAGCCTGCGTTGCCACAGCGTGGGCAGCAGGCCGCTGGCGGCCAGGGCCACGGCCAGGACGGCGGCGTAGGGGCCAATCAGCCGGGCGTTGACCATGGGCCCCAGCCAGCCGTCGCCGACATACCGGGCCAGCTGGGTAACCAGCAGGAACACCGTCACAGCAGCGAACTGGCCTACAAAGAAGAATACGGCCGTCCGCAGGGTCCCCAGATGCCGTTCAGCGAGACCCAACAGCAGGAGGATCATCAGTGATGCGGCCAGGTAGGCCAGCAGGTTGGTGGCGAAAAACAGCGAGGTGAACAAGGACCACCAATGCCCCGCTTTCAGCCCCGAAGCGTTGACGGACGCTACGGGCAACAGGGCGTCGGGCGGGCCCGACAGGAAGCTGCCCGTGACGGCCCCGACACCGAGGAAGGCCGCGAGGACCGCCAGCGTGAAGGGTACGGCACGGAAATGCGCCAGCGTCCGGCGCAGGCCCTGGCGCCAGACACCCTGCAGCGGCGGGATCTCCGGCCCCGGGGCCGCCGCGGTCCGGTTACTCCCGGTCTTGGCCTGGCTCATGGCGCGATCCCCCAGCGTCGGGCCAGGAAGTCCAGGCCGCCGGGAAGGCCGCCGGATGCCACGTCCCAGGAGTGCCCAGCGTTGGCGATCCGGTGTGTTTCAACGCTGAACCCGGCACGGCGTGCCGCCTCGGAGAGCACGTCCATGTAGCCGGTGAACTGCGGATCGCGGTCTCCGGCGGCGAAATACACGCCGTGGCCGTCGAAGCGGTGTTCCGCCATGACGCGCAGCGGGGTCAGCTGGTCGAAGGCCGCGGCGTCGGCGCCGAAGGAGGCCTCAATGGTCTTGGCCCGCACCTTCGCGAGGGCCGGCTCCTCCTCGCTGGAGAAGGCCAGCGCCGCGCTGTAGACGCCGGGATGCCTCGTGACCATCTGCATGGCGCACGTGCCGCCGAAGGAGAAACCGCCCGCGGCCCACCGGCGGGGATCCGGGTCGACGTCGAGCGTGCGCTTGATCCAGTCCGGAACGTCCCGCGCCAGGAAGGTGTCCGCCTGGGCAATCCGGCTGTCCATGCACAGCGTGTTTCCCGACGCCGAGCCGTTGGGATCGACCACCACCGTTACGGGCGCCACCCCGGCGTGCTCCGCGGCGAACCGGTCGAGCCGGCTCCGGAGTGCGCCGCCAGTCAGCCAGTCGGCAGGACCGCCCGGCTGGCCGGAAAAGAGGACCAGCACCGGCAGCGCAGGCCGGGGGGAACCCAGGTAGGCCGGAGGGAGATAGACGTAGGCGTCCCGGCTCTGGAAGCCGGAGACGGTGCCCGGGATGACCGCCTTGCGGATGACGCCGTCGGGAAGGTGGTCCGGCGCCTGCCAGTTGGTGAGCCCGGTGGCGGCAGGGGCGCCGGCGGCGCGCGTCAGGCCGGCCTCGAGCGGCTGGATCCGGGCTGCGGCCGCTCCGGTGAGGTCGCCGACAGTGTGGTTCAGGCCGAAGTAGATGTTGATCTGGACGGCGGACAGCGCGAGGACGGCCAGGAAGGCGGCCGTGGCTGCTGCGCCTGAACGCCAGCGACGGCTACGGCCCGGATTAGTACCGGTCGGATTAGTGCCGGTCGGATTAGTGCCGGTCCGTCCGCGGCCCCAGAGTCCAAGCAGGCGCATGAGCCACAGCAGCAGGGCGAGGACGCCGGCAACGGACCAGGCCAGGGTCTCCCACGGCAGTTCGGCAGGGAAGACGGTGACGGCGTAGAGCAGGAACCAGTGCACGGCCGCGACGAGCGCCGCGGCGAGCAGGGTCATGGCAGCCGCGACGGCCACGGCCGCGCCGGGAGCGCGGCGGCCCGTGCGCCGGAAACCCGTGTGCCGGAGGGCAACGTGAGTCAGGAGGTAGGCCAGGCCCGCCGCGGCGGCTGCCCACACGATCCACACCACCGGGCCGTCGACCAGGCTAAGGCCATCGAGGTAGTCCACCGGGGCTAGCGCCAGGTGCCGACGCCGATGACGGGTCCGGCCTCAAGCCAGGATGACAACCCTGTGTAGGCATCGAATCGCATGGCCAGGAGGACCTGCTGGCCCTCGTAGCGGAGCTCCACGATGACGGCGTCGGGCTGGACCTTGAGGAGCTCGGATTCGGTCGGCTTGCGCCGGCCAAGCAGCTCCAGCGAACTGCGCCGGAAGGTGTGCTTGGGGCGGACGCTGAGTGAGACCAGGCGGAACCATTCGAGGTCGTTGTCCTGATAACGACAAACCCCCATCTGCCAGCTGTTTCCAGCCGTGCAGATGGAGGCGTCCACCGTGCCCAGGGCGCGCCGCAGATTGAAGCGGCGCACCCCCGAAAGGCACAGTGCAAATACCAGCAACCCAAACGCAGTTGCCAGGACGATGAACGGCAAACCAATATCGTTCATCAAGGTCGTGCTAGCGGATCCCCGCAGTAGCCGCTTCGCCCATTTGGGCGTTGTCAGCAACAATGACCACCCTGTTGTTGTCGACAGAGAAGAATCCCCCGTCAACAACTACAGCGATGCGGTCACCGGATACCGGCTCGATTGCCAGTTCACCTTCGGCCAGAATCGCCAGCAGGGGCGAGTGGCCGGGCAGGATTCCGATTTCACCATCGCTGGTGCGGGCCTTGACCATCTTGGCCGCTCCGGACCACACAAAGTGGTCCGCTGCGACAATCTCAACCTCAAGCTCAGCCATATTACTTGGTCTGTTCCTGGATCTTGGCCCACTGGCGCTCGACGTCGTCCAAGCCACCGACGTTGAAGAACGCCTGCTCTGCAACGTGGTCAAGGTCGCCGTCGCAGATAGCGGTGAAGCCTTCCACAGTGTCCTTGATGGACACGGTGGAGCCCTCGACGCCGGTGAACTGCTTGGCGGTGTAGGTGTTCTGCGAGAGGAACTGCTGGATGCGGCGTGCACGGGACACGACGATCTTGTCTTCTTCAGAGAGTTCGTCAACGCCAAGGATGGCGATGATGTCCTGAAGTTCCTTGTTCTTCTGCAGGATCTGCTTGACGCGGACGGCCGTGTTGTAGTGGTCGTGGCCGATGTACTGCGGATCCAGGATGCGTGAGGTCGACGTCAGCGGGTCAACGGCCGGGTACAGACCACGGGAAGCGATTTCACGGGAAAGTTCCGTGGTCGCGTCGAGGTGTGCGAAGGTCGTGGCCGGAGCCGGGTCGGTGTAGTCATCTGCGGGAACGTAGATGGCCTGCATCGAGGTGATGGAGTGGCCCTTGGTGGACGTGATGCGCTCCTGGAGGAGGCCCATCTCGTCAGCCAGGTTGGGCTGGTAGCCCACGGCCGACGGCATGCGGCCGAGGAGGGTGGAAACCTCGGAGCCTGCCTGGGTGAAGCGGAAGATGTTGTCGATGAAGAGCAGCACGTCCTGGTTCTGCACATCGCGGAAGTACTCCGCCATGGTCAGGGCGGACAGTGCAACGCGCAGACGCGTTCCCGGCGGCTCGTCCATCTGGCCGAACACAAGGGCGGTGTCCTTGAGGACGCCGGCCTCTTCCATTTCGACCCAGAGGTCGTTACCTTCACGGGTACGCTCGCCGACACCGGCGAACACCGAGGTGCCGCCGAAGTTGCGGGCAACACGGGTGATCATTTCCTGGATCAGCACGGTCTTGCCGACTCCGGCACCACCGAACAGGCCGATCTTGCCACCCTTGATGTACGGGGTGAGGAGGTCGATCACCTTGATGCCGGTTTCCAGCATCTCGGTGGAGCCTTCCAGGGTCGCGAAGGCCGGAGCCTTGCGGTGGATAGGCCAGCGTTCGCTGATCTGGAGTTCGGACTCGGCAACGTCGAGGGGCTGGCCCAGCACGTTGAAGATGTGGCCCTTGACGCCGTCGCCCACGGGCACGGAGATCGGGGCACCGGTGTCCACCACGTTGGTACCGCGGACAAGTCCGTCGGTGGCCTGGAGGGAGATGGCACGGATCAGGTTGTCACCCAGGTGCAGGGCAACCTCGAACGTGATGGTTCGGGTCTCACCGTTGAGAGTGATCTCGGTGGTGAGTGCGTTGTAAATCGAGGGGATTGCGTCAGCCGGGAATTCGACGTCGACAACCGGGCCAATAACACGTGCAATACGACCGGTAGCACCGGACGTTGCGGCTACGTGATCGGTAGCAGTGGCAGTCATCTCTCTCACTTCACTCAGTAGATGGCGTGGGGTTAAGTTTATCTTTTGGTGCAGGTACAGCTGGATCCGGGCTCGTGCTGGCTAGGACGCGGACAACGCGTCGGCACCGGCAACGATTTCGGAAAGCTCCTGCGTAATTTCAGCCTGACGGGCAGTGTTGCGCAGACGCGTGTACTTCTTGATGAGATCCGTCGCGTTGTCGCCGGCGGACTTCATCGCACGCTGGCGGGCTGCGAGCTCGGAAGCTGCTGCCTGCAACATGGCGGCGAAGATACGTGATTCGATGTAGCGCGGCAGCAGGGCATCGAGAACCTGCTCCGTTTCCGGCTCGAATTCGTAGAGGGGCAGCAGGTCCGATTCGGACGCGGCTTTCTCTTCGACAACCTCGAGCGGCAGCAGACGGACGACCGTCGGCTCCTGGGTCACCATCGACTTGAAGCGGGTGTAGACGACGTGGATTTCGTCGACGCCGCCCTCTTCGTAGGCGTTAGCGAATTCGGCCAGCAGTGCTTCACTGACTTCGCGCGCGGTCGCAAACTCCGGTGCATCCGTGTTGCCGGTCCATACGCGAGCGTATTCACGGTTCCGGAAGTCGAAGTACGCCTGCGCCTTGCGGCCGACCAGGAACGTCTTGACTTCCTTGCCTTCCCCGTGGAGCAGCTCGTTGAGGCCTTCGGCCTGCTTGAGGACACTCGCCGAGTAAGATCCCGCGAGGCCACGGTCCGAGGTGATGACCAGGACGGCGGCCCGGCGGATCTGCGCCGGCTCGGTGACCAGGGGGTGGTCGATTTCGCTCTGGCTTGCGACAGCAGAAACGGCACGCGTGATCGCGTTCGCGTAAGGCAGTGAAGCTGCTACGCGTGCGCGGGCCTTGCCGATGCGCGAGGTAGCGATCAGTTCCATCGCCTTGAAGATCTTGCGCATCGACGTCGTCGAGCTGATCTTCTGGCGGTAGACCCGGATCTGGGCTCCCATACTTATCCTTTCCTAAGATCCCGATGGCCGGGACTGCCGGAACCCGTGCGGGTCCCGGCAGTCCCTGCCAGCGAAACTAGCGCTTCTGCTTGACGATTTTTTCCTGGTCGACCTGATCCTCGCCGATGGGGGCGTGCTCCTCGTGCCCCGCACCGACCAGGAGGTTGTCTCCCTCGCCGAAGAAGCCCTTCTTGAAGTCCACGATTGCGGTCTTCAGTGCTTCAGCGGTGTCATCGTCCATGACGTTGGTCTGGGCCAGCGTCGTCAGGATGGAGGACTTGTGCTTGAGGTGCTCCAGGAACTCGGTCTCGAAGCGGTTGATGTCTTCAACCGGAACCTCGTCCAGGTGGCCGTTGGTGCCGGCCCAGATGGAGACGACCTGGTTCTCGACCGGGAACGGCGAGTACTGGCCCTGCTTGAGCAGCTCCATCAGGCGTGCACCGCGGGTCAGCTGCTGGCGCGATGCGGCGTCCAGGTCCGAGGCAAACATGGCGAAGGCCTGCATGTCGCGGTACTGGGCCAGTTCCAGCTTCAAGGTACCGGAGACCTTCTTCATGGACTTGACCTGGGCGGCGCCACCAACACGGGAGACGGACACACCGACGTCGACAGCGGGGCGCTGGTTGGCGTTGAAGAGGTCCGACTGCAGGAAGATCTGGCCATCGGTGATGGAGATCACGTTGGTCGGGATGTAGGCGGAAACGTCGTTTGCCTTGGTCTCGATCAGCGGCAGACCGGTCATCGAGCCTGCACCGAGCTCGTCGGAGAGCTTGGCACAACGCTCCAGCAGACGGGAGTGCAAGTAGAAGACGTCGCCCGGGTAGGCTTCGCGTCCCGGCGGGCGGCGGAGCAGCAGTGACACTGCACGGTAGGCCTCGGCCTGCTTGGACAGGTCATCGAACACGATGAGGACGTGCTTGCCGCCGTACATCCAGTGCTGGCCGATGGCCGAGCCGGCGTACGGTGCCAGGTACTTGAAGCCTGCGGGGTCGGACGCCGGGGAAGCCACGATCGTGGTGTATTCCAGGGCGCCGTTGTCCTCGAGGGTCTGGCGGACGGCTGCGATCGTGGATGCCTTCTGGCCGATCGCCACGTAGATGCAGCGCACCTGCTTCGTCACGTCGCCGGAAGCCCAGTTGGCCTTCTGGTTGATGATCGTGTCGATGGCAATGGCGGACTTGCCGGTCTGGCGGTCACCGATGATCAGCTGGCGCTGGCCGCGGCCGATCGGGATCATGGCGTCGATAGCCTTGAGTCCGGTCTGCATCGGCTCGTGGACCGACTTTT